>JBGSVC010000628.1:0-5780 GCA_041753175.1 Planctomycetaceae bacterium | reverse complement strand
GCCGGAGACGCCTGTCAAAAAGCCGGCTGCTTCTTCAGTCGAGAGGACTTTGCAATCATGGCCGTCGATCGTCAGGAGATAGTCACCCGGTTCCAGTCCCCCCTCTTCGGCAGGGCTTTCGGGGATGACATTGACGAGCAGGACACCTTTGTCGGTCTCGGCTTTCATTTCGATGCCCAGGCCGACGAAGTTGCCGTTGATGTTGCTGTAGAGGTCAGAGAGTTTGCCGGGAGTCAGGTATTTGCTGTAGTCGTCGAGGGCGTTGCAGCCGCCGAAGACGTATTCGAGGATGACGGGGATGGGGCCGAGTCCGGTTTTTTCATCGGCGATACGGGCGATTTCCATGATGAGCTGTCGAGCCTGATACATGTCTGAGACGGGGCGATTCCAGTACTGCGTTTTGAGTTGAAGACGCAGCTCATACATTTTGTACGGGTCAGCATTTTTGAAATGGTATTCGAGGAAGCGTTCGTTGTTGAGGGCCAGATAGAGGCTTTCGGTGCCGTGAGCGACGAAGTATGTTGGTGTGATGGGGTCGACATAGTGGGTCGAGATTTTATTGAAGACTTCATCCAGGAGCATGAAGCTCTCGTTGGTGCTGAGTTTCAACATTTGCTCAGAGTAGCTGGCATCGGCGTATCTGCGGTCGATACCGAACTGGAATTTGGCACGTCTTAAGCCGTAGGTGAGGCTGTTGTTGTCGGGCCAGGTTTCGAGTGCTTCTTTGTAAAACTCGATGGCGTCGCCCCATTGTCGGGCACGTTCGAGGTCTTCGCCTTGGGTGACGGCTGTTTTTTCGCCAGCGGTCACATCCACTTTTCCGGGTGTAGCGGCATCGATAACGCGCCAGGTCGCCACTCCCAGGAGCAGAGACATCAGGCAGATGATTTTTAGTGTCGCTTTTTTCAGTCTAGACATGCAGCGCGTCCTCATATGCGGGCTCAGAGACTTGAGTGCCGACCAGCAAATGACGAACATGATCAAAATCAACCTTGCCGATTTCCTGATGACAACACGGCTGTCTGCAGCTCATCAGAGCCTTGGCAGCAGCGGAGAGTTTCAGGTTGGAATGCTTGAGGTTCATTGTGATCCGGGTCGTTGAGGGGGGAGCTGATTGTGTGGCAGAGTGTCCACTCATTTCTGAGAGATCATTTTTAGCAACATCTGTGCTGCTTTTTTACAACGTCAATTTGAACATACGCCACATTATGGGGTCGGTCAATTTTTGACTTCAAAGGTATTCGGAGTTCTTGAGGAGATTTTGATTGAACAGGGCAATGTTCTGACGGTCGGAATAATCGCTGTGACTGGGAAATGGACGGGTTTTAGGCAAACAATGTCGCTGAAGTGGAGTTTGTCGGGTCGAAAAAGGCCTGATAACCGGTACAATCCATACCACCGTGTTGACTGTCGCAATCTGCAAAATGCTCTGGTGTGGGGCACCGATCAGATCGAAATATGGATGGGACGAACTGGAACAACCAACTGCCTGTGGAAAGCAGCCGTTGAGAAATCGCGATGACTGACTATCTCAAAGGGACCATGACAACTCCGATTCGCCTGGAACACTATGCGCAACTTCTGATGCCTGAAGGCTCTGCCTTGTGGGAAGAGGGGGTTGTCCGGTCGTTGATTGAGGAGGCTGGGTTCACTCATTGGAAATCTGTCCATAAGCGATTTGCCCATTTGTGTGACGGTTCTGAAGAGGCCCGAGAATTCCTGTTGCCGATATTGCCGATGCTGTTGCATGCTTTAGGAGACGTGGCATCGCCGGACAGTTCTCTGGTGAATTTTGAACGCTTTGTGCAATGCGTGCCGGATCGTGTGGCGCTGTTTCAATTGCTCAATGAACAGCCGCGGGCGGTGGAAATTCTGGTCAAGCTGTTTGTCAGCAGTCAGTTTCTAACGGAGATTCTGCTCAAGAACAGTAACTATCTGGAACAGTTGACACACCATCGCAAGCTGGCCGAGTTCAAGTCTCAGCAGGAGTTTTTGCAAGAAGCGTTGGCTGTGGCCAAAGAGCATCGTCGGATGGACGAAGCGTTGAATGCCGTCAGGCGCTATCAGCATTGGGAACTGCTGAGAATTGGTGCGTGTGATTCGTTTGGGTTGATGGACCTCAAAACGGTGACGTTACAGCTTTCCCTGTTGGCCGATGCAATTGTGCAGGCGTGCTTGCACCTGCTCTCAGAAGAGATGAATCTGGAGACAACTGGTTTTGTCGTTTTGGCTTTTGGGAAGCTGGGAGGGGAGGAACTCAATTACAGTTCTGATATCGATCTGGTGTTTTTGGCGGATCGTGATGCGGGTCGTTTTTGGGGGCTTTCTCAAAAGCTGATCAAAGCATTGATGGAGGCGACAGAGGATGGGTTCATGTATCGTGTGGATATGCGGTTGAGGCCGTGGGGCCGTTCGGGGGCGCTGGTCTCGACGATCACATCGCATATGGAGTATCTACAAAAGTCGGCGACGCTGTGGGAAATGCAGGCGATGATCAAAGCCCGACCGATTGCAGGCGATATCGAAGCCGGGCGTGCGTTTCTCAAAGAGGCGCATGAGATTGTCTATCGAAATTCACCTCAGGAGATTCGCGAATCGGTCTGGCGATTGAAAGCAACCATCGAAACAGAACTTCAAAAGAAGCGACGTACGTGGGGAGAAGTGAAAGCGGGTGTGGGGTCGATTCGGGATGTTGAGTTTGTGACGCAGGCGCTGCAGTTGATTCATGGGCATCAGATTCCAGAAGTGCGCAGTATCAATACGCTCGATGCGCTGATTCGTCTGGCCGATCGCTCGATCATTCAAGCGGATGAATATCGTCAACTGGCCAGTGGATATGTCTTTTTGAGAACCATCGAGCATTCGTTGCAATTGATGCACTACAAACAGGTTCACACATTGCCAAGTGAACCACGTGAGCAGGCCTATTTGGCGCGTCGTTTGGACTTTCCCAATGCCGAGGTCTTTTTGACGTATTACGAACGCCATATTCAGGCGATCCGGGGGATCTTTGAGAAGTATGTGATAGGCCAGAACCGTGAAGGGACTGCCCCGATCAAGCAGGAATTCTTTCAGCCGTTTACCGAGCGTGTTGCGCAGCTTGACTCCAGTTATCAGGATTGTTTTGACGTTGAGGACCGTAGATTACATCAGTCGTTGATCCGACATCTCTCGCCACAAAAAACGGTCGAACTCTTTGCTGAGAAAATCGAATCGACTGATGTGCGATTGGATCAATGGAAACTAACGCTGGTCGGTTATGACTGTGCCGGCATCCTGTCGGTGACTTCGGGTTTGTTGTTTGCCATGGGCTGCGATATCACCACGGGGAACTTTTTTACGGGGGAAATTTATGATGACTCCCGTCCGTCGGCTTCCGATTTTCAGGCTCCCCGTCGACGGGCGGGGATGAACAGTGTCTCGGGGGATCGTTATCGATTTATCAGTGTTGTCGTGGTGGCCGTGGAAGCAGGATTGTTGTCGACGGCCGACTGGGCAGATTATCTGCTGCAACTTGAGGAACTCGTCTTGTTGCTGTATTTGAATCGATATGATGAAGCTCATGGGAAGCTGGCCAACCGAGTGGCGCATGCGGTTCGCAAACAGAGTGCTCACAGTCAGCGTCTGATGCCTGTCGAGATTAATATCGACAACGATTCGTCACCGTATGCGACGATCCTGGAAATCCGGGGTGAAGACACGCCCGGCTTTTTGTATGAACTCGGAAACGGACTGGTGCTCTCCGATATTCGTGTTCATCGGATGGTGATCCAGTCGTTTGGAAATCAGGTCGCTGATACGTTGTATGTGACGGGTGCGTCGGGCAAGAAGATTGAAGATTCGCATCAACTCTGGAAATTGCAGGCAACGATCACGTTGATCAAACAGTTTACGCATTTGCTCCCAAAATCTCCCAAGCCTGAATCAGCGCTGCTTCACTTTCGAGATCTGCTGCGACAACTCTTCACTCAGGAAAACTGGCTCGATGAGTTTGTGCAACTGGAAAAATCCAATGTGCTTGAGGCGGTCGCGCAATTGCTGGGGGTCAGCGATTTTCTGTGGGAAGATTTTCTGAGACTGCAGCATGCCAATTTGTTTCCGATTGTCGCCAATGTCGAAAGCCTGGTGCATGCCAAATCCAAAGAGAGTCTGCAGTCGGAACTGTCTGGGGAGCTATCGACGTTAACGACGATACAGGCGCGGGTCGATCAGCTCAATGCCTTTAAAGATCGGGAAATGCTGCGAATTGATCTGCGTCACATCCTAGGCTATGAAAAGACATTCGGGCAGTTTTCTCAGGAATTGACGGAACTTGCTGAAGTGATCGTCGAAACGGTCACGCGAATTTCTTTCGACGAGCTTGTCGGACGATATGGTTCGCCCCGGTTGGAGGATGGTCGTGGTTGTCGGATGGTCGTGTGTGCCCTGGGGAAATGCGGCGGCGAAGAATTAGGTTTTGCCTCCGATATCGAGTTGATGTTTCTCTACGAAGATATAGGCCGGACCAGTGGCAAAGAGAATTGTTCGACAGCCGAATTTTACCAGAAGCTGGTGGAGAATTTTCAGAATCGTATCAAAGCACGCAGCGCGGGGATTTTCGAAGTTGATCTGCGACTAAGGCCTTATGGACGGGCGGGAAGTCTGGCGGTTTCTCGGGAGGCGTTTGTGCGTTATTTTCAGCCGGGCGGGCCGGCTTGGCCGTATGAGCGTCAGGCGCTGGTGAAGCTGAGGCCGATCGCTGGTGATCTCGACTTTGGCGAGGAAATCATCACCCTACGAGACGATATGATTTTTACGCCCGAACCCTTTGACCTGGCTGCCATGAATGCCATGCGGGAGCGTCAGGTCAGTCAGCTTGTCAGAGCTAAGGAGGTCAACGCGAAGCTCTCGTTGGGGGGGCTGGTGGATTGTGAGTATCTGGTGCAGGGGCTTCAATTGACGTATGGTTATCGAGACGCGCTGTTGAGAACTCCCAACACTCGACTGGCAATCAAGGCGCTGGGTCAGTTGGGGATCATTTCCGAAGAAGATCGAATTGAGCTGCGAAATTCCTATCGGACGCTGCGTCGACTGATCGACGCTTTGCGGATGGTGCGTGGCGATGCCCGTGACCTGACGGTTCCCGCGATTGACTCCGATGAATTTGCGTTTTTAGCCCGACGCCTGAAGTATGATGATCCTCGCGAACTCCAGTCGCTGATTGAACAAACTCTGCAACAGGTTCAGGATTTGAGGAGACGTCTGGATCCATTGATTGCAGGCGAGAAAGCCGAGAGAGGTTGAGTGGCTCAGACGAAAATTCGCCCCCCCCCCCGAAAATCCAACACTCAGCTACGGGGGATCGTAACCACCAGGGTGGAAGGGGTGGCATTTGAGGATCCGCACGACTCCCCGATAGGTGCCGCGATAGGGTCCATGTTTTTGAATCGAGCCGATCATGTAGTGACTGCATGTCGGTTGAAAGCGACATTGGCGTCCGATGAGAGGACTGAGCGTCCACTGATAGATTTTGACCAGGCCGATGAGAATCGAGCAGACCAGGTTATTGATCAGTGTCAGCAAGGCTGGTCTCCTGATCGGTCTTTGGGTGGGATTTGTGCCATTTGTGTTCCAGTCGCTTTCCCAGGCAGATGAGTGTCTGCGAAAAGCCATCGACGGAAATCACATAGCCTTGTTGTGGAATGATGATGAGATCAAAGCCTTGTGGAAGCTGCTGAGCATGCTGTCGAAAGGCTTCGCGCAGGCAGCGTTTGAGTCGATTGCGTTTGACGGCGCCGCCG
>JBGSVC010000627.1:0-4023 GCA_041753175.1 Planctomycetaceae bacterium | reverse complement strand
ACGATACGTTTACGGCGTTGTTTCGGTTGTTAGACCTGGGCGTGGAATCGTATATGGTCGCCGATTCCGTTTCCGCGCTGATCGGGCAGCGGCTTGCTCGAAGACTCTGTCCTGATTGTAAGTTGCCTTACCGACCGAATCCGGAATCTTTGAAAATGGCGAACATCTCGTCGACGAAGATCGAGAACTTTTTCAAACCACCTACTGATCGCACCCTGGACTGCACGACTTGTGGAAACCTGGGATACAAAGGCCGGATCGGTGTTTACGAGTTTCTTGATGTCAACGATCGATTGCGTGACATGATCAGAGATAAAGCTCCCATGAATAACATGAAAGCTGAAGCTCGCAAAAATAACATGCTCTCGATGAAAGAAGAAGGTTTACGTCTGGTCGTGCAGGGTGTCACTTCGATTGACGAACTTTTGCGTGTTGTCAAATAACATGGGGCATCGAAATCCTGTCGAGTTTCTTCCAAATCAGTTAACGCCACTACTCGGACTTAAATATGATTGATCTGTTTTTATTGTTAGTCATCGGTGTGGTGACATGGTGTGTGGCGAGTGAAGGCCCTTGGGGCGCTGCGTTTACATTGCTCACCGTGCTTCTCTCTGGCATGATCGCCATGAATTATTTTGAGCCTGCAGCCGTCATGATTGATAAATCATTCAATCTGCCAGGCGACTGGAAATATCGATCTGATTTTATTGCGATGATGAGTCTGTTTACTATTTCTGTGTTCGCATTAAGAGCATCGACCGATTATTTGCATCCGGTTTTCATACCTGTCCACTCACTCCTGCATGACGGGCTGCGATGGTTGTGTGCATTTCTGGCCGGCTATGTCACCATGGCGATTATTTTGACATCATTGCATACGGCATTTTTGCCTCGTGAGTTTCTGGGATTCACACCTGAGAGAAATAATCTGTTGGGAATTTCGGCTCCAGACCGGCAGTGGCTCGGTTTCGTCCAATATCTATCAGAAAATGCCTACTCTAAGGGCAAAAACGGCCCGATCTTCGATGGGCCACTATTTGCAGTTGTTCCTGGACAGCCTCCACAGGTCTGGTCATCCTTTCCCATTCGCTATGCCTATCGTCGGGATATGCTGTTCGGTGGCAAAGTCGCCAGTGCCACCCCCACGATGCCTCAGGATGGCGGGATGCAACCGGTCTCCAGACGCCCCACGCCAGGTTCAGGTTTTTGAAGGATCAATCGACATTCACTCTCAAACGACTTTGAATTGGCCCCACCTGGGTCAATCTGCGCGATCGATCAATCTGGCATTTCTTCAAGTGATCCTGATCACGACAGGACTTTGCTCTATCGTTCTGCATTCTTATGAATATTACAAAGCAATTCAGGCCATCGATCGAATGATTGCCATCGACATTCAAGAGGCGGAAAATACCCTTCGTAGTGTCGATCCAGAGATTTTTTTACGCACCAGACAAACCATGGTGAAAATGGCTCAATTAATTCTTACCGAATTCTTCCTCATGAGTCTGGTGCTGATTTTCTCAGGATTGTTCATCGCGAGGGCACCTGTCTGTCTGACAGTGTTATCTCTGATTCTCTATATTTCATCCTGGTCAATTTCGACAATGATCGATCCGGCAGCCCTTGTGCAAGGGTTAATCATTAAGTTGATGATACTTGTCTGTCTGTTTCGAGCCGTGTCGACTGCCTGTGAATATGCCTATGTTCAACCTCGAATCTCAACTCCCACCTGACCGAGCGCGTTTCGATTAATTCATGGAACTCAACTCCCATTCAAATGCATCGCAGGAGCACTCTTTGGAAATCGAGTGTTGGCGGTGTGGTTTGGCATATTCGAAATTCGAGCAGAGGTGTCTGCATTGTGATGCGCGTAACCGAATTGTTTCTCAACGAGAGCATCCGGCCCCCAAAAAAACAAGTGCGCGTTCTTTGGAACCCATCCCGATAATCTTGATCACCTATGGGATTTTGCATCTGATTGTCGTTGTCATGTCTCTGATCTGGATTCTCCAGTCAACCTACAATTACTCACTGGGCGAAACCGACTTTCTAGTCGTGACGACTGTTCTCGATGTCATGGTGATTGGAGGCTGTCTGTCGGTCATTCGGCCATTCCCCGCGTTGCCCACAATACCCCAAAAATTGCGTTTGTCATCCTGTCTATTGGCATTGCCAGCCTTGTTCTTGGTTTTATGGATGAATGTCACGTTCACTCAATGGATCGAAAACTATTTTCGTATCCAGCCCTCCTTCACGCTGGGTAATATTATTGCGCAGGCTCCTCTCCAGGTCGTTTTGATGTATTGCTTCCTGCCCGCCCTGTATGAGGAATTGTTTTTTCGTAAAGCGATGCTTGGATTTCTTCTTCCAGCAACAAGTTGTCATGCGGCTGTCTGGCTATCGGCCACTGCTTTTGGATGCATTCACATCACACAACTTTTTTCGATTCCCTATTTGATTATTGCCGGCGCGCTGTTTGGATATCTGCGTGTCTATTCACGCTCAATGACATTACCCATCATGACTCATGCCTTCCACAATGCAGGCGTCTTTCTTTATCACTCCTGGCAGGTGTCATCATTAGTGGTTTCCATTGGGAACAGACAATTTCCTCGTTGACTGAAAGATTTTCGATTCAAAACGTCCATGAGTTTCGAGCACGGCCGGATCTCGTCGTTCCCAGAACACGTCAACTTTGGGAAGTCGTTATTCCAAAAAAGGCCCATTGGAAAAACGCCAGACTGCTGATTTCTCCGGATGCTTTATACCTACAGCAAGGATTTCTTCGAGGAAGAATAACCTGGCAAGACATTCGGCGGATCTCAGAACGCGAACATAAAGCTTTTGAAGTGACAAGCGTATTCTCTCATCTGACGATCAGAGTCGCGGCTGCGGAAATCAGAATCCATGATATTTACAATGACAGCCTGCAAAAAATGTATCAATTGCTGCTGGAGTATTGGGATGACGGTTTGTGAAGCAACTGGAGAGTACAAACCAACCGCCGTTTTCTCTATAATCCCATGTTAGCAGATCGTCGACTTCTCAATGAACGGCTAGATTCCAAGGATGGAATCATCAAAAACGCCCGATTTCAGGCAATTTTGGATTGTTGAAATTTGGATTATCGAAAATAGTCACGAAGTCGGTTTTTAAAAGACTCTAATTTCAAAAGACTATTGGTAGTCCGCTTGAGCCAGACTTGGCTCTCACCACAACTTATTACACCAACCTTCCAAGGCAAATACGATGGCAGAATTCCGTACCGAACACGATACTATGGGAGAAGTCCAGGTTCCTGCTACAGCCTACTATTCTGCCCAGACACAGCGTGCCGTCGAAAACTTTCCAATCTCAGGATGGACACTGCATACCGACCTGATTCATGCCATGGGGCTGGTTAAATATGCTTGCGGTGTTGCTAATCGCGATCTTGGAAAACTGACAGGCACGGGAAAAAATCCACTGACTGGCGATCAAGTCTCTGCCATGCTCGAAGCATCTCTGGAAGTGGTCGCAGGTAAGTTTGATGATCAGTTTCCAATCGATGTCTTCCAAACGGGATCAGGCACTTCGTCGAACATGAATGTCAATGAGGTCATTAGTAATCGCGCCATCGAAATCATGCACGGCGACCGTTTTGATGCAAAAAAAACGATCCATCCCAATGATCATGTCAATATGGGACAATCCACCAACGATACATTTCCGACGGCAATCCATGTTGCTGTCGGAATTGCCATCAAAGAGAAATTGATTCCAGCCCTGCGAAAATTTGAAGATGTTCTGGTCACCAAATCAAAACAGTGGGATCAGATCATCAAGATTGGCCGCACTCACCTTGCTGATGCCACGCCGATTCGTCTGGGACAGGAATTTTCAGGATTTTTGCGTCAGATTGAACTGTCTATCGGGCGGGCGCTTCGAGCCATTGACGCTGTTCAGGAATTGCCCGTCGGCGGAACAGCCGTCGGGACCGGGATCAATACTCACCCGGAGTTTGGAAGTCGTGTCGCTGCC
>JBGSVC010000626.1:0-2238 GCA_041753175.1 Planctomycetaceae bacterium | reverse complement strand
CCTGCTCAAAGCCGGCCCGAACTTTTCGTATGTAATCATGCCGGTGAATTTGACGTAGGGAAAGGAATGGGACACAGATTTCACAGATCTGCACAGATGAAGACGAATTGAGATCGACGACGCTCACAAAGCCCAGTGCATCAATTATCTGAAAGCCACCGGCAAGAAAACCTGTTTGCTGATCAACTTCGGACCGGAAAAAGTGGAGGTCAAGCGATTCAGAAACTAGGTCTTATCCGTGTTCATCTGTGCTAATCTGCGTCCATCTGTGTCCTATTCTTCTTCTTCAATGCCCCACGACCAACTGGCCAAGCTCAGCAAGTGGAAATCGACCCAGCGCCGTCCGATGGATCGGCTGGGGGATGAGGTTATTTCGATCTTCAAGCACGACATCGAGAAGCGTCAGAACAAGTTTGGCAAGATCGGTACCGCGTGGATCGAGCTGGTGCCCGAAACGCTGCAAACGTATGCCGAACTCTCGGCGTTGTCGCGTGGGACATTGACGGTCATCGTTCAAGGCGCATCGCAACTATATACGCTCAAGCAGGCGATGCTCGCCGGGTTGCAGGATCAGTTGCTGGTGGCGTGCCGGAGCGAAGGATTGAAAAAGATCGCCCTCAAGGCTGGCCGACTCACGCGGTGAAGAGCCGTTTCCGCGGCACCCGCGTTCGGCGGGGGTACGATGTCTGGGTGACTTCCCAAGACACCGAAAAATTTCCATTGACACTATCGCACCCGATCGGATATACCTAATTACGTCAGAAAACCTCCTCGTTTGGCACTGCCCCAAAACTATTTAGGCGTGCCAAATGGCAGAAAGTGAGGTTTGTATGACCGTAGGATTCCAGTCGCCGAAGAAAAGAAGGCGTAAGCGCCGAAGGCGAAAACCGAAAGAAATTACCCTCAGCCGAGTGTTCCATCCGGCTTACGCTTTTCCTCAAAAAAGCGTTAGGGGTAGATTCTGCCCTCTCGTAGATCGACCCAACCCTCCTTCATCAATGCAGCCGTCCGGGCCTTTGATAATAGCGGGCGCTCCCACCGAGCGGCTGCTGTATCTGCTCTTGCGGTGGCTTGCTTTATTTGCGATCACCAGCCTGTGCGTCGTTTTGGGCGCATTAGCGGTTTATTTCGTCACATCAGCAATTCTGGCTATCGCCGAGGCGATCGTGCAACTCGTCAATGTAATTGTTAATCTTATCATTAGTCTGGTCGTGTTGATCGGGATCTTGTTTTTCTTAAGCGCATTTTCGTCAAGGTAACAAAATAATGAGTGACACAATGGATATCAGTTTTATTAATACCGGCCGCTCTCCGTATTTCTCACTTTCGCGTCACTTGATTCAATGCTTCCCGATGCTGGCAAAGGAGGATGATCTTGAGGCAGCCACAATATGGCGAAAATCCCCTCTTTTGGAGGGCGTACCCGAGGAAGATATCGACAAGCTTTGTCGAGCAAAAGGTGTGGAATGTTGCTTGCAGCTTCCAGAAACATCCACGGTGGGAGACGCGCTGAAAAAGCTCGATTTTCGGTTGCGAACTGAGTTTGAAAAGTGGATTCCAGAAAGTGTTGTAACGATTCTTTCGACTTGGATAGCCAGTCAGTGGCGCCCTTACATGCCCAAGTCCAGAGACAGCGATTTCTGGAAAGATTACTTTTGGCGTTTTCTGATGACCAACGCCGACCTCGCAGAGGAGGTCGAAGGTCAGGGATCCGTCATCGCTCCATTTGCTGTCCGGCACGCTGTCGCGTTTCCAGGTTGGCTGTTCGAACGTGGTGAGGATGGTTGTGCTTTCGAGGCGAATTATGAAACATACAGTGTCAAGAAGGGGAAAAAGGTGGAGAATCAAGTTCAAGATGGCCTCCAATCCGCTACTACTGACGGCGACAAAAACCCGACCGACGAAATCTGGATTCATGCCGAATACGCCAGCGAATGCGACAGTCTGAAAAAGTGCTTTTCGACCGCAAATCCGATAAACGAACGGAAAGCTCTTTGGGTGAGTTTTCGCGGCGAACAGTGGTCTCGGCCTTTTCTGCAGCGAGGCGAAGTTTTCCATTATCAGAAGCTCCGCATGCATCCGCTTGATCACAGGTCTTTGTGGGCGGTTTCGGTCGCTGAACCACGAGGCAGTATAGAACTGGGCAAGTGTCTTGCGACTAATCACAGATTAGCACTTCGGAAGGACTATCCGCAGATATACTGGCTTCTGCTATCATCAGCATCACAGGCAGCCGAC
>JBGSVC010000625.1:0-9246 GCA_041753175.1 Planctomycetaceae bacterium | reverse complement strand
GGTGGCGGCACGATTGAAACTGCGATGGACTGTCAACGATTGATAGCCGACCCAACTGAGCAACACGCAGATCAGCGCGACAAGATAATTGACACCGGAATAATAAAACGGTGAGGCGGCGTTGAAGGTGGCTTCGAAGTTGACTTTCTGTGGGTCGTAGTCAGAGGGTTTGAGGTCGGCAAGAAGCTGGTGATAGTCGGCGACCGATTTGTTGAAGGCAGCGATGGCTTGTGTCTGGTCGACGTCTTCGAGGCCGAGATCGCCGGCGGCGACGATGATTTTAATAAACTGATCGCTGAAAGGGTTTCCCGTCACTTCTGTCGACCAGGTGACGAGCAGATTGGCCAGCCAGGAGCGTTGAAAGGTCATCCATTTGAGATCTTTGTTTTCGATCAGAGGGTAGATGACGCTTAGAAGCTGGTGTGACTTCCAGTTGGCTTCAATTTGATTCCAATCGATTTCAGCAGGCGGAATGACCAATGGCGGATTATTGGATTCGAATTGTTTGAGGACGCCGATCGCCTGGGCGATTTCTTCCCAGATCTTATCGGGATTGGCGTTGAGGTTGGGGGGTGAGAAGGTGATTTGAAGCATGAGCACGGTGTTGAGGCGGCTGTAGACGTCGATCAGTTTTCGCTGGTAGGGACTGCGATTGAGGGTGTCGACTTTGCGTGCCTGATCGATTTCGGCGTCGAAGGCGACTTTTTCTTGAGTGATTTCGTAGTAGGAGTACAGGTGCTTTTTGCGTCGGGGGAGTTTGAGGAGGGCGAGGACTTCCTCATGATCAATTTTGATGATGCGATCATGGTCCGCGATATCGGGTCGAGAGATGAGATCAAGTAGCCATTGGGATGCGGAGATTGTTGTGGTTTTGACGTCGTCGTATTCTCCATCAATGACACCTCCGGGAATGATGTTGCCCTCGTCGTCTTTTTTGAGTTCGATGGGGCGTTGTGCGGTTTCGCGCTGGTTGAGGAGGCGCATGGAATTTCGGGCGAGCGTATCAAGCGGTTTCGTGCGACCTTCATAGACAATGGGGATCTGGCCGAACGAGACAAGATCGATTTGATCGGGTTTAGGTTGAGGGGGGCGCATTTTGGAGAGGAGGTATCCACCCATGCCTGCAATGAGGATGGTGGTTACGAAGATGCCGACAAGCTGTCCCCAGTCGTGGGTGGAGGAGGGCTTTCGTTTGTGTTGAACACTTGAAGGGATGTCTGTGCCCGACGGAGTCTGTGGTTGCGTGACATTTGAGGTCTGGCGGTTGAGGAAGCGTGAGAGTGTGATGAGGAACTGGGCGAGCATCCCGATGGCGACAATCATGCAGGCGACATAGGGAATCATCCAGCCTTCATTGGTGGTGACCGAAAGCACGGTGGCTTCTTTGAAAAGGCCACGCGAGGCGTCGATGGGCTGATATTGGCTTTGGTAGAAGGTTTCACCCGCGTAACGCAGGGGGTTATTCATCCAGATGTGAGCTTGCCGGGTCGCGCCGGTCTTGAGGTCGACGATCTGCACATCGGAGGAGTAGTTGCGCGGGGTATCGGTGCCGATGTAGTCGTCGCGTTCGACGTCGATGAGATGAACTGAGAAGTCTTTATAGTAACGCTGAAAGCGGAGAGAGGCGTCGTAGGATTTGTCGCCGAGGGTGATTTTCTGGTCTTTGGTGAAGAGGCAGAAGAGCCAAACGCCGAGAGATTCGTGTGTCTTTGGATCGAAGAGTTCGGCGACGAGGGAGGGGGCATCAACACTCTTACTTTGGACGCCTGTGATGGGGGCGATTTCGTCGACAGTGATTTTCAAACCTTGACCCTGCGTGGCGAGAGGAGTTTCGCTGTCTTTGAGTTCGCGGACATCTGAATTCTGCATGTAGCGAATCGGCTTGATTTCAAAAGGGAGGTCGGGGTGGACGATCGTGGTGCTGGTTGATTCGAAGATATCTTTGGGAACCACGACTTCCTTGTTGACGGCTTCATCGGAGGAATCGACGAAGGCGAGTTCGTAGCTACGGATATCTTCGGTGTAGTTGGAGGTCTGGCCTTCTTCGAGACGGAGTTGGGATTCGACATGGTTGGTGTAGACGTTGATTTCGTTAAACATCAGCAGGAGGACGCCAGCATGAAGCAGAACGATGCCTGCTCGTTTGCGAAAGACGAGCCAGCAACCTGTCAGAAGCAGGATGGAAGCACCGGTTCCCTTGAGAAGCTGCCACAAGATCCGCATCCCGGAATCATCGATTTTGAGATTGGGATTGATGACCAGCCAGATCCCTGCTGCTGAGAGCAGGATACCGAGTGTACCGTAGAGCCAGAGTTCGCCGACTTTTTTGGACGGGGTTCGGGTGGCGGCAATAATCGAAAAAACGCCTGTTCCCAACAGTGTGTATTGGAAGAGGTTCCAGACGAGGGTGCCGTTGAGGAAAGCGTTGCCTTGAAGTCGACCTTCGCCCATCGAACCGGTTGCAATGACCAGCCAGGTGGAAATCAGCCCGAGGATGATGACGGAAATCCCGGCCCAGAGTCGGGTACCGGCGGACTGGGCGGTGAAGCGGAGGGAATGGGCGGCGAGGAGATTGAGCGTCATCAAGGTGCCAATGGTCCAACCACCGGGATACCAAAACCCTGAGCCGTTGAATGGGAAGACGTTGGGATTGCGCGGGATGGAAGCCGACCAGGCGGGCGGGAGGAAGACACGAAATTCGACCCAGGCAAACCAGCAGCGGAAGTATTGGGAGACAACGTCCCAGATATCTGCTTCCGTCTGAGCGAGTGTGCCGACGAGAACCAGAAAGACAGACAGTGCAAACAGGGCAACGGTGAGTTTGAGGGAGGCCAGGGATTTCAGGAGACTGGTGGCTTGTTCCCAGACGTTTTTTCGAGGGATGACTTTTTTTCTGGAAGTAATGTCATCGAGTTGGGTGTCGATCGCCATGTGAGGAGGTATCCGCAAGATTGAAGGGGCGCGTGGGGTGGGATGTTGATTGGTGATTCAGTGAGCTTACAGAGTCTAGGGACCAAATTGAATTACCGATTCATAAATGGTGCATTCATGCTGGAAGCATTGGGGTTTTTGGGGCCGGTCAGTTTGACATAGAGGGCATCTTCAACGGATGTTTTCAGAGTTTTTGCGGAGTTTTCGGTGTCGTCGGAGAAGAGGACGTCTGGTGTGACGGGTTCGAGGCCGACTTGGCCGCGCCAGCGATTGACGTTGAGGAGGGCATAGTTTTGCCACTCCTCACTCATCGGTAGAGAGATGATGGAGAGTTCGAGAGATTTGTTGTTGTGGGGAATGGTGATGGTGGCGAATCTCATGCCGCTCGGTTCCGATTGAGTCCATGTTGAGGGGAGTTCGAGTTGGGGCTGATCGTCTTTGAATTGCGTCGTGGTCACGAGTTTTTCGAAGGGGGCGGTCAGGTCCTGTAGATCTGCTTGCGAGGCGGCGAGTTTATAAAACCAGGCGGTGCCGTTGTGGGGGATAATCGCAGCCAGCATCGTGAAGGGACCCTCTTCCTGTGAGGCTGTGGGAGGAGAGGTCCGAGACGTGGAAATCGGAGGATGATCAGCAGGGAGTGCAGGGGTTTTGTCAGTCACCTGATTGCCAGCATCAATAAGTGCTTGCTTGGGGACGACGTGAGTTTGAATCTGAGCTTTGCTTTCGCAGCCTGTCAACAGAGACAAGACGCTCAGTAAAAGCAGGATCGGTGAGAAAAGTTTGGGCATATGAGTCGATCGTTGTCGTAAAGCGAAAAAAGGAAGAGACACTGAAAATCTAAAGCTATCAGAGGCGCTCATCGAAGGTGCATCAAATATTTATTATATGGAGGCTGTCAGGCTTTGGGCAGTCGTGGTGGAAAATTGAGATCGGATCTTAAAAGAATGCAGAGGGGGCCAAGGCCTTGTCGAGTGGGAAAAAATTGAAACATTTTTCTTTTCAGCGTGTCGGCATTGGAACTGCACTCTGATCACCCGGAAGAGGCTTCTGGTGGATCTGTCTGGCAGATCAGTTTCTACAAATTCTTTGATGAAAACGACTTAATGCTCAATATGTGGCAAGTTTGAAAGATGGAAATGGCTGAGTGATTGTATTCTTTACAATCTGCAGCTTGTCTATCTTACAAATGATTGGGGTTGTAAAAGTTTCAAGGAAGGTGTTAGAACGCCTCTTCGGCAAGGATGCCGCCTGCGACAGTAAGTCGCGGGTCAAATCGATCGAGAATTGCTGATCATCTGGGTCAGCAGTCTCAACCTGTAGATCAGTGAAGATCACTGGGAGATCATGAATGGATTCAATTTCGAGATTTGTGGCTTTGTTTGTGTGTGTTGTGTCGCTGATGTTGTTGCCGAAAACGACTCAGGCTCAACAAGCCGATACGCGGAGTGCTTTGCTGTATTTTACGACGCCTGGGTGTTATTGGTGTCAGGTGGTTGCTCCCAAGGTTTCGGAGTTGCAGCGAGCGGGTTATCCGATTGTTAAGATCGATGGGAGCCAACGACGTGACCTGACGGATGCTTATCATGTCAGAGCGTTTCCGACATTTGTTCTGGTGATTAATGGTCAGATTGCAGAACGTGTTGAGGGTGATCAGGAAAAATCAACGTTGGAAGCGATGGCGGGGAAAGCCTCTGTCGCGATGAAAGAAACCGAGGCGCGACTCGCCTCTTCGTCGCCAACTTCAAAAACTAATTTGCCAGTGACATCGGAAGCTGAATCGTCTCGAACACAGTTGATTGCTACAGAGTTGATCGCTGCAGGAATGACGGGATTGGAACGTCCTGTGTTAGGAAGTGCGGCTGCATTTCCGGGTGCAGGGTTGGGCACAGCCGAGGCACGTCCGCGATCAGCCAGTCAACAATCAACGAGCCAGCCGACTGCCCGTCAGGGAGTTGTCACGCTAGTCGGACGAGATGTCACACCAGCAGCCAAGCCAGGGTTACTGACGAAGCTGGGATTGAAAGCAGATGGGGAGACGACTGGCTCGGTCGTCTATCGAGGTAATAACGAGATGGATGATGTGGCCCGCCAGGGGGAGATGTTAACACAATCTCCTGCAGCCGGGGCTGCCATACGAATTCGAGTTCACGATCAAAAAGGGGAGACGTTTGGATCGGGCACGATTGTTGAATCGCGTTATGGACGTGCCGTCATCCTGACATGTGGACATGTTTTGCGGGGGATCGGCGAGAAGGGGAATATTGAAGTGGATGTGTTTTCGGGAAACGAACCCAAGACTTATGTTGCACAAATGATTGATGCGGATTTGGATGCCGATGTCGGTTTGATATCGATTCCCTGTGAGCAACAGTTGCCGATCGCATTGATAGCCGGAAGTGAGAAGACGTTGTCGGTGGGCAATGAGATGTTTTCGATTGGATGCAGTGCAGGCAGTCCGCCGAGTAAAGAAGTTCACCGCGTGACGGCGTTAAATAAGTATCGTGGGCCTGAGACTATTGAATGTAGTGGGGCACCTGTTCAGGGTCGATCTGGTGGAGGATTGTTTGACCGTCATCAGCAGGTGGCGGGTGTGTGTATTCTGGCAGATCCCAAGGAGAATCTGGGGATTTACTGCGGATTACCGCCGATTCATGCCATTTTGAGAAAAAACAGCCTGGGGCATCTTCTGGGAGAGTCTGCCCAAGGCAGCGAGACGACGATTGCCTTTGGAGAGTCGACGAACTCGAATAATGGTGTTCTAAATGCGAGTGCTCAAAATACGAACTCCCAGACTGCCCGCGAGAACGCTGAATCGAATCCCTGGGCTGGACAGACAGACGTGGCCCCAGTCGCTGCTGTTGTTTCGCCTGGCTTGATGGGAAATCGAAGTGTTACGGAGGTGATGCCGTTCCTCGATCCACAATCGCGAGAAATTCTCAATCAGGCCAAAGGCGCGAAGTTAACGATTATCATTGAAACAGCTGATCAACAGGGTCAGCCGAAGGTGGTGGTGATTCCCGTGGTTTCAGCCAGCTTACTGGCAGAATTGCAGGGAGAGACATTACCGACCGAGCCTATGAGCAAATTGCAGATGACTTCCGGTCGGGTGGAGAATAAAGCAGCGTTGGATGTGACGACGCCACGGGCTATGCCCTTGGGTGAGAGCACGAATCTGGGACGCTCGACGGGCGAAATGTATGATTCCTGGCCAGCGGCTGGATCGGGCGCGCAGACCTCGCCTGCTCCTAGATCACCGACGCCTGCTTCCTGGCCACCGGCGCGTTTGTCGGAGAGTTGGCCGGAGACGTCGATGAATTCTGATTCGCGTGTCCCACGGACGCAGCAGACGTCAATGACGATTCAGAAGTATACGCGGGCTCGGTAAATCTCGCCGCATGATCACTGAAGAAAAGACGATTCGTGGTTGGTGGCTTCGTTCTTTTCAGTGAGATGTTCGAAAAGTTCGTCAGAAAAATAATTGCTCTGATCAGTAATTGAAGTGATGAGTCGACTCGACGAAGACAGGGCAGATGCATCATAATAAGGACGAGCGTGGCCCGATGGGTTGCGTTGTTAATTACGTCCTTGAAATCAATGATGAATGAAAAGCGTGTCGATGGTGCGGTATGCCAATGGGTTTAGTTCTCAATCCGATCCTTCAGCGGCGGCTGAGGAAATTTCGCAGGCGATTTTGAAGCAGACGTTGTCACGACCTGTGCATTTGACGTTTGTGTTTGCGACCGCAGATCGATTTGAGAGGATGCCAGAGTTTGTGGCGCATTTGCAGTCGAACCTGCATGCCGAAGTGCTCTTGGGGTGTACGGCTGAGACACTCATTTTTCAGGATCGAGAGCTGGAAGGGGAGTCGGGGATTGTCGTATGGTCGGCATCCTTTGAAGAATGTCAACTGGAGCAATTCAGTTTGAATTTCTCGAGAACCGATGAGGGGATTTTGTGTGAAGGATTTCCCGAACCCGTGGAAGGCCCACTGGAAAATGCGGCAATCTTTTTGTTGTGTGACCCGTTTACGACTCCGACGGAAATCGTGCTGGATGAATTTGCCGAGCGCTTTCCGGGAGTGCCGATGTTTGGGGGGATGGCCAGTGGATTTGTACGTCCTCAGGAAAGCCAGTTGCTGTATCAAGATCAGATTCAGGAGCGGGGCTGCGTGGGCGTGCTGATCAAGAAAGGTCCGCCGGTGCGCTCGATTGTCTCGCAGGGCTGTCGCCCGATCGGACAGACCTACATCATCACACGAGGTCAGAAAAATCTGATTCAATCTCTGGGAGGGCATCCGGTGTTGGAGAAGCTCAACCAGACGATTGAGGATCTTGCGGACGAGGACCGCCAGCTTCTGCGTTACGGGCTGTATGTGGGAGTGGTGATGAACGAATATCAGGATCACTTCGAACAGGGGGATTTCCTGATTTTCAATGCTTTAGGGATTGATGAAGAAACCGGGCAGCTTGCTTTAGGGGGGCGTATTCGCACCGGTCAGACGGTGCAGTTTCATTTGCGGGACGCAGCGAGTGCGGATGCGGACTTGAAACAATTAGTGGCCCGCGATCAACGAGAGCATTCTCATGACATCAAGGCAGGATTGTTGTTTAGTTGTAACGGTCGAGGAACGAAGCTGTTTGACAGTGGTCATCATGATGCTGGTTATCTGAGTGCGCAGTATGAGCAACCAGTGTTGGCAGGATTTTTTGCGCAAGGGGAATTAGGTCCGGTGGGAGACAAGAATTTCTTACATGGATTTACGGCGAGTGTGGCGCTGTTTGAGTAGGGGGATTGGCGTATCGAATTATTCAGCCACTCGTTGGTGGGGATGAGGATTTGTTTTACTCCTTCCACCATTCATCCTGACGGATAATCGGCTTGTTGTTTTGAAGCAATGTGCGTTGTTGTTCAAGCTTTTGTTTAGATTTTAGATCCTCGCCGACATTATTGAGAGCAGATTGATTAAACTGGAGGGCAGAATCAAATTTCCCGAAAGCGGCAAGAAGGATAGAGAGATTTTGTTCGTATTTCCAACTCTTGTTGTTTAGATGCAGGGCTTTTCCCAGATTTTTTTGAATGAATTCTGTATCTCGGAAACTGGGGTCAGGACAACTGGCTTTGAGTAAAGACAAATTCATGAAAGCGATGTTTGAGTAGTAGGAATCGGGATGAATGTCGATGACTTCTTGATATTGATCGATCGCTGTTTTGTAGTCGCCCAGGATTTCGTTGATGTATCCGTAATAAATCTGTGATAGCCTGTTTTCTGGCTTTTGAGCGAGAAATTCTTCGTACGCGATTTTTGCCTGGGGATAATTTTGTTGAACCCGGTACGTGGCGGCTTTTAATCTGAGAGCATCGAGATGATGGGGATTTTGTTTTAGAACTTTCTCTGCAATTAACAGGCATCGATCATAGGCAGTTGCGTCAAAGAGTTTGAGAAGTTTTGCAATGTCTAGATCTTGCTGCGTGTGTTGTTCATCAATTTCATGAACTCTGACAAGCTTAGGTTTCTGTCCGGCTTTCATCAGAAAGTATCCGGCAAGACTGGGTGCATTGCTGCTCGTCTTGGGGCTGGATGCTGCATTCTGGAGATAGCTGAGGGCCTGTTTAGAATTGCCGGAGAGTTGAAGGGCAATGCCGATGATCATCTGGCTGAAAGTTGCTTCCATTGAGAAATGATGATTCAAGATAAGGCGATCGAGTTTTGTGATTTCATCATCTGAGAGCGGTTTTTGTGTTTCTATTATTTGGCGGGCGATATTGATGATCCCGGTATTGATATTCGCAAGTTCGGCATGAGATTTTGCAGAGTTAAAATAATCCTCTCGTTTTTCTGGAGTGCAGAGCAGGGCGTAAATCAGATAAAGCTTGTATAAAGTTTCAGGATTCACGGTCATCGATTGTTCGAACCCATCGAGCAACGGTTCGAGATCATCCTGATATCCGTAGATGATGGCCGCGATGATGGCCCGGTAAGATGAAAATTCAATATACCCCGGATGAAAGACGATGCCTGCAGTTTGTATTTTCTGAGTAATTTCCGTCAGGTAGTGAGGATCTCCAATTCGTCCGGCATTAATTAAGGCTGAGACGCTATCCTGATAGCGAGCGAAAAGGGCATTGTTGATGTCTTTGGCAGTGGTAAGTTCGCCTTGATCGATATGGAATTGAATTGCAAGGTTGAGTCCGGTTGCACTGTATGTTGCCTGAGTTTCTTTAACGTAGGGTTCCGAATCATCCCACTTCCCGATATGCCTGTAGTATTTTGCCAGATCATCGGTGACCATTGAATGTTCCAGCCCGATGCTGGTA
>JBGSVC010000624.1:0-2747 GCA_041753175.1 Planctomycetaceae bacterium | reverse complement strand
TTCAGTTTGAATTCGTTGGTATTGACCAGCGACCAGAGAAGGTCCTCGATTGCGGTCGAGCCACCGTTTCTGAGGCGGCTGTTGATCAGAGACATCTCTCGGGAAGACGGTTCGCGGCTCAAGATCGCGTTGTAGGCCCAGACAATGGTCTGTTCATTGAGCCTGCCGGTGGAACGAAGACGCTCGATCAGTTCCGAACCCTGGCTTCTTTTACTCCCGCCTGGCGAGGCCAGACTCATGACTTCCGGACTGTTCATGAGGTAGAGGGCCTGAGTGATGGTCGCTTCCTGAACGCGGTCGTCGATAGTCTCTCGTCCTGCCTGACCAAAGACCCCCAAAAATGAAGCAGCACCGCCCGGCGAAGCGATGAGTGAGGCCCGCTTGTTGAAATCAAACTTGTCATTTGGGGTCATTTCCTTGACCAGAGCAGGGTCGGCTTTTTGCTCGAGCGGTCGGGAATCGGAAACGAACGCCCATTGCTGCTTGCCCTCCCGTTTGTTCATTTCCACATACATCACATTTCGCCAATCCATTGTGCCTTTTGTGACATTGGCATCCGGTGAAGGCGATTGCAACGCAACGAGCGAATCCCAGATTTGCTCGGAAGTCAAACGCCGGACGATCGGACCACCGATGGGCATCTCCCCCAGCGCCGGAGGATCGAACGCGACTCTTTGGTAAGCCTCGGTCTTGTAGAGAATCTTGAGAAAGAGCTTCTGATCATATTCGCCACTCTTCATCAGCGAGATCAGGTAAGTGGTCAGTTCAGGGATTGAGCCCATGTCATCCTCTGAGATATCGATCAGGTCGCCGACGAGGGGAACTCCGAAGACGCGGTCCCACAATCGGTTCACAATCGTCTTGGTGAACATGGGATTGTGGGGAGACGTGGCCCAGTTCGCGAAATCAACCCGTGAGTTAACATCAGCGAGTTTCTCCTTCTCCATGAACTTGCCGACTTTATTGGCATAGGCCAGCCCGGTCGGTTTGGCAACTTTTCGATAGTCGACGTGCACTTGATCGCCGAACGGCGTTCCCGCTTCGATGAGTTGATTTGGCTTCCCGTTCTCGTAGGCATACGTGTCCGGCAGGTTGATCTTCCCGAATCCACCGACCACCACAATATCGCCCAGCACCTTGTAGTGATATTCGGTGCGGATGCGATGCAACTGCTTCCCATCGGCGGTGACGATCGTCGCACCCTTGGCCTTGGCCCCGTTTTCCTCAAGCGCCTCGTCCATACCGAGGGTGCCGCCGTTCCCCGCAAAGGTGCCATTAAAGAAGGCCATCAGCTTGTAAAAGTCCATCTGCGTCCACTTGTCGGACGGGTGATCGTGACATTGCGCACAGACCATGCTCGTTCCAAGAAACAACTGCATCGTCGTGGCGAGACGATCCTGGGGCATGGACCGATCTCGAATGTAGTAGCCGGTGGCGGCTGTTTCGGGATTATCGATGTGCCCCGAGGCAGTCAGCTGCTCCCGCACGAACTGGTCGTAGGGCATGTTGTTTTGGATGGCTTTTCGCAGCCAGACAATGTAGGAGATCGAGTCCATTTTCTTGTGCACGCTCTTCACCCGCAGTGCATCCATCCACAGATTCAGCGTATGACTGACAAAACCAGGCGAGTCAATCAACTTGTCGATTAGTTCGTCTCTCTTGTTGGCTGCACCCGCCTGCATGAACGCTTCATACTCTAGTAGTGTCGGAATCCGACCGGCGATATCGAGATACGCCCGCCTCACAAAAATGTCGTCTGAGACAGGCTTGTTGGGCGCGATTCCCTGATCTTCGAGATAGTCGTTGAGGTAGGTGTCAATCTGTGCGGCGTGTTGTTTCAACAGATCAGCGTTTTTCAAAAGCATGGCTCTTGAGGCCGTCTTGGGAACTGCTTGAGGCGATCGCACAATCTTACGCTCTTGCAACGTGTCACCAGGCCAGACAGCGCCACTGTCAATCCATTTTTTGAGTGCCAAGACTTGCCGAGCGGTCAGCGGTTCCCCGTCGGCGGGCATGCGTTCGGGATCGTCCCTGTGCAAAGCGGACCGTTGGTAAAGAAGGCTATCGCTCGACTTGCCGGCGACGAACGCTGGCCCCGAATCACCGCCCTCCAAAGCCGTTGCGCGTGTATCCAGGCGCAATCCGCCCTTCTGCCGTTCCGGTCCGTGGCAACTGATGCATCGCTGTTCCAGCACTGTCTTGACGTCGGTCTGGAAGTCCGCATCGTGGGCAGGTCTGACAGGCTTGTTCTGCTTATCGACGCGCGGCAACGTCAGAGACTGAACGTATTTCTTATCGGCCTCACTCAAAGCGTCGATGGAAACAATGACCTTTTGACCACCGTCTTTCATCTTCAAGAGAACTCTGCCTTTGTCTTGCTTTAAGAACACCGCGTCAGTCTTGTAGGTACCAGTTGCATTCGTCCACGTACGATATTCCGTCGGCACTTGCGCAAACGAACTCGCCAGCATGACCAGGAAAGTGGCAGCCGAAGCAGCGAACGCGACTACGTGAGACTTCGTTCCGGCTTGTAGGAGGCACCTGCTTACACGACGCCAGGTTGACATGATCTGATCTCTTCTCCGAGTTGATTACGGGTAGAAATATCTGGGAAAAAGACACTCTTGACGGAGCCGGCCGACACAACTAGCAAAGCAATCACAGCAGACCTAAAGATGCAATTCTTGCTCATGGCTGACTCACTTCTCCAGCAGGGCGTGTGTTGCGGCGAAACTCGTCGGTGAATT
>JBGSVC010000623.1:0-1985 GCA_041753175.1 Planctomycetaceae bacterium | reverse complement strand
GGAACACTTGCTCGCGGTTACGCCATTGCAACTGAAGTCACTTCCGGTAGAGTCGTGCTGGATGCCATGGATCTTAACACTGGAGATCATCTGACTCTGAAGCTTCATACAGGTAGAGCCAACTGCCTGGTTGAGTCCATTGAACCGGCAGAACTTGACGCATGACTGCTTGCACGTATAGAATCAGACTACACTAGACATTTGAGAGATAATAACAATGGCAACTGATAAATTTGAAACATCATTGAAAAAACTGGAAGATATTGTAAGGCGTATGGAGACCGGGGCACTCTCACTGGAGGATTCTCTCAAGGCATTTGAAGAGGGGGTCAAATATGCCGCGTTCTGCTCCGGCAAACTGGATGAGGCCGAACGAAGGGTTGAAATTCTTCTGAAGCAAAAAGATGGCTCGTTTAAGAAAGAGCCATTTGAATCTATAGAAAATTAGGAATCAGGTGAAGCTTCGATGGAGTTAAAAGAATATTTAAAGGAACGGTGCGCCCTTATTGATACGGCGCTGGATCGTTTCCTGCCGGCCGAAACGGATCTGCCCCATAATCTCCACAGGGCAATGCGTTACTCTGTCTTCGCCGGTGGCAAGCGGATTCGGCCAATCCTCCTCGAGCGCAAGTGCTCACGGAAAATATGAAAATCTCCACGTTTGCAGCCATCCTGCTGGGGCTGATGTGTCTTTCCCTGCCCGGCTGCCTTTCGCAAGCCGAATCCCAAGCCGCCTCGGAGTCCGAATCGCACGCTGAACACAGCGGCGGGGAGCACCACGATCACATGATCGTGGCCACCAGCCCCCTTCGCCAAGACGTCATCAGTACGCAGCCCTATGTTTGTCAGATCCACTCCTGTCAACACATCGAGGTTCGCGCCTTGGAAGGCGGGTACCTGCAGTCGATCAACATCAAAGAAGGGCAGGCTGTCAGGAAGGGAGACCTCCTGTTCAAGATCCTGCCGACGCTCTACCAAGCCAAATTAGATTCCGAGGAGGCCGAGGTCCAGCGGGTCCAAATCGAGCTCGATAACGCCCAAGCGTTGATGCAAAAAGGCTATGTCTCCGCTCCGCAGATCGCACTCAAATCGGCCGAAGTGGCCAAGGCCAAGGCCAACTTGGCGCTGGCCCGGGCCGAACTCAGCTTTACCGACGTCGTGGCGCCTTTCGACGGCATCGTGGACCGCCAGCGCACCCAGCTAGGAAGTCTCATTGAAGAGGGTGACATCCTGACGACGCTTTCCGATAACAGCTTGATGTGGGTGTACTTCAATGTGCCGGAGAGGCAGTATCTTCAGTACAAAGCCGAATTGGACAAGGACGGGGGCAGTTCCGAGCATTTGCAAATTGAACTGAAGCTGGCGAACGGCCAAATCTTTCCCCAGCCCGGAAAAATCGGCGCTATTGAGGCCGATTTCAATAATACGACGGGAAACATTTCCTTCCGCGCCGACTTTCCCAATCCCAGCGGCCTGCTACGAAACGGTCAGACGGGCACTATTTTGATCCATACCAAGCTCAATAACGTCGTGGTCATCCCGCAACGGGCGACGTTTGAGATTCTTGCCAGGCGCTATGCTTATGTCGTCGGCGCTGACAATGTGGTCCACCAGCGCGACATCACGATTCAGACAGCTCAGGACGACATTTTTGTTATCGAACAGGGGCTCGACGAGAACGACAAAGTCATCCTCGAAGGAATTCGGCAAGTTCGCGACGGCGACAAAATCGAATACGAGTTCCGCGCCCCGGGCGAAGTTCTTGGCAACCTGAAGTATCACGCGGAATAGGTCTTTCTACGTCGTGTTTGCAAAGTTTCTTCACCGGCCGGCCTTGGCCATTGTCATCTCGTTGCTCATCCTGTTCATGGGTGGGCTGTCCATCGTCACGCTGCCTATTTCGCAGTTCCCGGACGTCGCGCCGCCCAGCGTGGTGGTCGCCATTTCCTTTCCCGGCGCCAGCGCCAAAATTCTCGTCGAATCGG
>JBGSVC010000622.1:0-3856 GCA_041753175.1 Planctomycetaceae bacterium | reverse complement strand
GCTGACTAACGCCAGTTCCCATCGCGATTGATTCATTGAGATCTCCGATTCCACACTTTGAAGTTCATCGACAAGATCCGGGTTCTCCAATCGGATCAACAGATCCCCTTTGCGAACCGAATCTCCTTGTGCAACAAAGATCTCTGCCAGTTGGCCGGGAACATAAGTCTCTACATGTGTCACATCGTGCGCCTCGATGGAGTAGCCGGTCGTAATCCACCATGGGAAGGGGGCGAAAAAAAACGCCGCAAATACTCCGATTACAAACAGGCACGAGGCCCCAAATCGAACTTGATGCATCGGCTGCATCTGTGTTGTCTGAAAGCTGTTCTTCATACCTCGAAAGATCCCATATAACATCATCCCCACACTCACTCCCGTGAGCAAAAACGAAAGATTCTTAAGGCCATAAGGTTTTAGAAACTGATACATAAAAATCATAATCGAAATCGTCAATATCCATCGATAGATCCAACTCGCGA
Source organism: Planctomycetaceae bacterium (assembly GCA_041753175.1). Lineage (GTDB taxonomy): Bacteria > Planctomycetota > Planctomycetia > Planctomycetales > Planctomycetaceae > SXPC01. The sequence goes on along the minus strand of JBGSVC010000622.1, from coordinate 3,374 downwards.
TGGCATAAAACGCGAATCCGGCATGAATCTCGTCTGGTGCCAAATCGTCGATCGGTGTATCAGTCCCCAGGCAATAGCGGCAAAACCAACGCTGCAACGCCTGATCGGCACGCTGCTTGAGATTCGGAATTTCAAGATAATCACTGAGGACATAATAACCGTCGAAGCGAACCAACGGATTAAGATTGAAGACGGCGTTGGTAATGATCGTGACCGAAAAAATGTTGACACACAACTCATGCAGCGTCCCTTTATCAGTCCACCACCAGACATAAAATGCCACCGCAGAGATCACACACTCCACCCCCACGCCACCTAAACCGATCGCAATCCGTTTCCACTTGTTTTGAATCCTCCAGGAGTCTGTTACATCGCAATACAACGTCGGCGAGAATAACAGCACCATGACACCGATTTTATGCACCTCTGCTCCAAAATGCCGGCACGTATAAGCGTGGCCCAGTTCGTGTAGAAATTTGGTCAGCCCGATCGAAAGCCACAGGTATCCAAGGTTGTTCCATTGGAAAAACTGAGAGAACGCCGGCAATCGAGAGACAAATTCGTCGTATTCTCGAAATACCAAAATCAAGGCAGACAGACAGAATAGGCTCAGCACTGACAAACTGAACGGATGATACAAAAAACGAACCAAAGGATAAGTACACGCCAGGAAACGCTCAGGATTCCACCCTGGCAATTGCAAAAACAACAGATTCGACATGACCTTGAAGATGTCCTGCCTGACCTGATCGTGGTGCAATTTGATCAGTTCTTCTCCCTGGCCTGTGCGTGTGCTCAAAAGCAAGCTCTTTTTATGAAGATCCTGAAGCATTCCTTTCAAGGACGTTTGTGTCACCACGCGGCGTTGATCGGCAGCGCGGGCATATTTGAGAAGGTCATCAAAACCAATCGGATTCGCCAGGCGTTGCAAGACCTCAAACTGTGTCGCCGAGAGGCGATGATACGTCAGGGCCGTTGGGTCTTTAACCACATAACTGGGTTGCCCTTGAAAATCGATCACGCTCCATTCCAAATCGGCTCGCCTGCGAAACGGCAACTCGTCCGCTGGCATTTCCATTTGACGGGTCGATAAGAATTGATCGCCGTCTCTGAAAGAACCTGCTGGTGTCGACCCGGGAAATGAACTTGAATAAGACATCCATCACTCGTTCGTTGTTAGCAAAAACTATCCTTGGATTACAATCAATTCAGTGGGCGTTCTCAGTCATCGACACTTGATCGATGGTCGCTTTCTCATCCGTTTGATGGTCAACTGATTTGTTGTCATCGTTATTGCCTGGCTTGACACGCATCGTCGCTCTCATCCCCGGAAAAAAATGATGGTCCTGATTATCGACTTCCGCCCAGATTCTGACTTCATGTGTTACCGGCTGTGCGACAACATCGATGAACTGGATTGTCCCGTTTGTATTGATGGGAGCTTTCTGGGGATCGGTTTGACGCTCGCTTAAAACCGTCACGCGATCTCCCACTTTCAGTTGAGATGCAATTTCTACGCTTACATACCCTTCGACTTTTAAGCGATCAACATTGACCAGATGAATTAAATTCTCGCCTTGCTGAACCGCCTCTCCCACCGCTTTGATGACGTGGATCACGACCCCATTGATGGGGGAATTAAAATCGTGAGCTTTCAATCGAGCCAGCGCCACGTCATGTTCCAGTCGTTTCATCTCACGTTCGTGTTCTGATTGCTCAACTTCCAGGATCGCCCGATCAAGATTGAGTTCAATCCGCAATAACTCCTGTGGCGTCAAAACGCGTATTTTCTTATTGGCTTCATTGGCCTGAGCAAGTTCGACTTCGGCGACTTGACGGTTCTTAATTGCCATCCGCACAATGACATCATTCTGTGCGTCAAAGTGAGTCTGTCGCTCCAAGGCAACCGCCTCTTCGTTTTTCAATTGGACAACAAGCGTCTCTGCAGAGACGCGGTCTCCCTCTTTGACCAAAATCTTACCAATGACCCCCATGCGATCAGACGCCAGCATGACATGATCAATCGTGTCAATTGAACAATGTTGAATTTCGATGTCCGCTTTGCCCTCAGTTGCCAATTGCGATTTGACATCTGCTCCCGATAACGTCGAGACAACTCCTCCCCACAACGTCGCAACCACACATACTCGACACACAAATGCATAAAAGACGTGTTGCATATCAATTCCTCTCCACGTTAATCATCTTCAAAATGTTCTAAAGTAAACGACCATCCGAGTCGTCGATAAGTCTTGATTTCTTCCTGCTCAGCCTTAAACATCTTGCGACGTTGCTTGAGATCCCGACGTTCGATTTGGGCTTGGACCTTATAAAATGACTTCATCCAGCTTAATGGTAGTTCTCCAGATCGATTGGCCTGCGCACGCGACATTAGCCTGGCTCGAATCTCTGGTTTGACCTGATCAAATAACTCATCTTCCAGACTGACAAACACACGGCAACTTCCTGGATCTCCCTGACGTGCTGCCCGTCCTGCCAACTGTCGATCAACGCGACTGGAAAAATGAATCTCTGTGGCAATCACATATAATCCGCCGCTTTCTTTTACGTCTGGATGCAACTTGATATCCGTCCCGCGTCCGGCCATGTTCGTGGCAATCGTGACAGATCCGCGTTGACCAGCATGCGCCACAATCTCTGCTTCAATCTTTTCATGACGGGCATTGAGAATTCTCAACCAGATGTTCTTTTTATGCAGTGCCGTCGCAACATTCTCAGATGCCAGAATCGACGGCGTCCCGACCAACACTGCCTGTCCTTTCGCCAACTTCTCCTGGACTTCTAAAGCCATCGCTGCATTTTTTGTCGCCTGATTGATAAACACACGCGGCTTAAGAATCTGTCGACAGCAAGGACGATGAGTTGGAATTCGGCGAACTTTTAATCGATAGGTCTTCCAGAATTCTCGACGACTCTTCCACGCTGTTCCTGTCATCCCCCCCAAATGTTGATACTGGCGAAAAAAACTTTGCACGGTTATTTTCGCTGCCGTATGAGTTTCCGGTGACAGCGGCAATCGCTCTTTGACTTCCAGACATTGATGCAACCCTTGCTGTAATTTTCGTCCCTCCAGCGGTCGGCCCGTCGAGGCATCTGTCAACACGATCTCATCGTCTTTGATTTCGTAGTGTTGATCTCTATGAAAACACAACAGTGAGGTCAACGACCGTTCAACCCATGTCATCAAGCGATCATGGTGTGTCGGAGGCAACGACAACGGCTTGCTCGCCAACACCACTCGCTTCTCGCCGACCTCCGTCAAATAGACTTGTCGATAACGAGTATCAAGGATGTAATCCAGATCACGCGTCAGTTGGCTGGCAACATCAAAACTCCAATTCAATATCGCCTTG
>JBGSVC010000621.1:0-5900 GCA_041753175.1 Planctomycetaceae bacterium | reverse complement strand
AAGCGGTCAGTGATTTGTATAGCCCTGTTTCGGGGGAAGTGGTTGAAGTCAATTCGGGATTAGCTGATGATCTGGTTTGGCTGTCAGAAGACCCATATACCAAGGGTTGGATGATCAAAGTGAAACTGTCAGTTCCGGAAGAGGCATCAGGGTTGATGGATGCCGCTGCTTATGAATCCCATAAACAGAATTCAGACCACTGATTTGAAGAGTGGCCCATGAGGGGAAATGTATGAGTTAATAGATGAGCGCGCTGTCGGTTTCTTAAGATCGGTCTCGAGCGAAGACCATCGAGAGGCTGATACATCTATGGATGTCTTGTGTTTGAGGTCGTTTTTTTTCGAAAGAGGGTTGAGGCAAGCCTGTGAGTTATTTGATCAATACGGCCGAACAGCAACAGGAGATGTTGCAAACGATTGGTGTCGACTCGATTGACGATCTGTTTTCATCGATTCCGGTTCATTTAAGAATGAAACGCGAATTGGCTTTAGGCGCGGCCATGAGCGAAATGGAACTGGATCAACTGACCTCGAAGCTGGCTGCAAAAAATGCAGGTCTGGATCGCACTGTCTGTTTTCTTGGAGGAGGGGCATACGATCACTTTATCCCCTCGGTAGTCGATGAGATATCCGGGCGGGGCGAATACTACACGGCTTATACGCCCTATCAGGCTGAAGCCAGTCAGGGGTTATTGCAGGTCTTTTTTGAATACCAGTCGATGATGTGTCGGCTGACTGGAATGGATGCCTGCAATGCCTCGTTGTACGAAGGTGGAACGTGTCTGGCGGAAGCAGCGTTCATGGCGATGCGAGTGACGGGTCGAAATCATAAAATTGCGGTGCTGGGGTCTGTCCATCCTGAATATCGACAGATTCTGAAAACCTACTGCCTGCGTCTGGGAGTGGAGATCGTGACGATTCCGACTCCCGGCGGCTATGCAGATCCTGAACTCGTCAGAGAGTCTGTTGACGAGCAAACCGCTTGCCTGCTGATTCAACATCCCAACTTTTTCGGATGTCTGGAAGAGGCTCAAGAGTGTGTACAGATTGCACAGAGTGTGGGGGCGCTGGCTGTGGTCTCGTTTGATCCGATCAGTCTGGGGTTGCTAAAAACCCCCGGACAATTGGGAGCAGATATCGCGGTCGCGGAGGGTCAGTCATTAGGAGTTCCGCTGCAATACGGTGGGCCTTACCTGGGTGTGATGACGTGCCGCAAAGATTACCTTCGAAAAATGCCCGGCAGGATCATTGGAACGACCAGTGACCGATTGGGGCGTGCCTGCTATACCCTGAATCTGCAAACACGCGAGCAACATATCCGGCGTGACAAAGCGACCAGCAACATTTGCACGAATCAAGGGTTATTGGCGATTCGAGCCACGATTTATCTTTCCAGCCTCGGGCCGGAGGGTCTCAAAGAAACAGCACTCGCATGTTGTCAGAAAAGCCATTATGCGAAAAGTCGCCTGCTTGACGCAGGTTACAAAATTGCCTTTGATCGACCGACTTTTAAAGAATTCGTCGTGCGATTGAAAACATCGGCGCACGCAGTGCAACAACACTTAGGCCAGCAGGGTTACCACGTCGGCCCATCGTTTGATCAGTTCCCAACGCTAACGAGGGCATTTGGTGATGATCAACATGTCTTGATTGCGGTCACTGAGAAGCGTTCCCGTGAAGAGATTGATCATCTGGTAACAATGATTTCTCAGGCTGATCTTGCGTGAGGCTTGATAAGAGCATCAACACGACACACGTTCAAGTCCAGCCGATAGGGAACAGGGTTGTTGACATCGTTAACACTCTCGTACCTAGATTCAGATGATTTTCACAATGCCTTGCGCTCCTGGTAGTCTTATCTAACAACTTCCAATGGAAAAAGTTGAATTCCCCCATGCGAAATCTGCAAGCGATCAAGCCACTCTTTGAACTTTCGTATCCTGGTCGACGCGCGACGGTGGTGCCTGCGGCTGATGTGCCGGGACAGCCGGTCGAGTCGCTGATTCCTGCTGCATTTTTAGCTTCATCGGCGATTGATCTGCCTGAAGTAACGGAATCAGATATCGTGCGGCATTTCGTGAATCTATCGACGTATAACATGTCAGTGGATACGCATTTTTATCCTCTGGGAAGTTGTACGATGAAATACAACCCCAAGCGTCATGAACGATTCGCTAAAAAGGGAGGCATTGGCGATCTACATCCCTATCTTCCCGAAGAACATATTCAGGGGATGTTAGAAATGCTGTATGAGATGCAGCAGATGCTCGGAGAGATCGCGGGGCTTCCGGGAGTCTCTTTGCAACCGGCGGCAGGAGCTCAGGGTGAATTTACGGCGCTCCTCGTGGCATCTGCGTATTTTCAAGATCGGGGTGAGAATCGGACGAAGGTTCTGTTTCCATCAAGTGCCCATGGGACCAATCCGGCCAGTGCAGCGCTGGCTGGATTTGAATGTGTTCAACTCAATCAATCGGTCGGTGGTCTGATCAATATTGAAGAACTTGCCAGCCAGGTTGATGAAAAGACAGCCGTCTTGATGATCACCAATCCGAACACTTTGGGATTATTTGAAGAGCAAATTGATGAGGTTTCCAAAATCATTCATGATGCAGGCGGTCTGATTTATATCGATGGGGCCAACATGAATGCGATTCTCGGCAAGACCCGTCCTGGAGATTTTGGAGGAGACCTGATGCATTATAATGTCCACAAGACATTTACAGGTCCGCATGGGGGGGGAGGCCCGGGGGCAGGTCCGATTGCTGTTCGGGATTTCCTGGCCGATTACCTTCCGGGGCCAGTGATTACGAAATCCGACATTCAGGGTCAGACTCGTTATCAACTGACGACCCCATTTAAATCGATCGGTCGTGTGCGAAGTTTCTTTGGAAACGTCGGAATTTTGCTGAGGGGTTACTTCTACCTGAAAACCCTGGGAGCCATCGGAACGCGCGAAGTTTCCGAGCAGGCAGTGTTGAATGCGAATTATCTGCGTGCCCGGATTTCAAAGTTTCTACCCGTGCCGCATGGAGTTGGGTGTATGCATGAATTTGTGGCGTCTGCCAGTGAACTCAAAAAGCAGGGGATTTCGGCGATGGACATTGCCAAAAGGCTGCTTGATTATGGATTCCATGCCCCCACTGTCTATTTCCCGCTCGTGGTGCCGGAAGCATTGATGATTGAACCGACGGAAACAGAATCCAAGCAGACGATGGATGCTTTTGTGGCGGCACTTGAGCAGATCATTGGAGAAGGGAGTGAGCTTCTCAAACAGGCTCCGTTGAGTACGACGGTTTCGCGGCCAGATGAGGTTTCCGCCGCTCGCGTCCCGGTGACTCAGTATTGCAGCCCCTGTGGAATGTGATGAAACGCAACGCGGTATGGACTGCGTGAAGTGACGAGTCTATGTTGCTGATTGAATCCCAGGAAGACGATGATGATCATTTTGAGATCATCATCGTTGAGCTCGCAATCGATTAAAGGTTGTCAGGTGTTACATGCCCTTCTCTGATGTCACAGGTGTGTTGATCGAGACGACAGCAACGCCGGGTGACTGGAATATGGCGGTCGATGAATGGTTGCTGGAACAAGCGATCACACACAATGCACTGAGTGTGCGGATTTATCGTTGGGAAGAGCCGACGTTGTCGCTAGGACACTTTCAGAATTGGCCAGTGACGGTAGAGACATTAGGGCTTGAATCACTTCCTGGTAGTTCGCCTGAGAGTCTTTCATTGAAACGCTGGGCCGAACTCCCGGTAGTCAGACGCTTGTCGGGTGGTGGCGCGATTTTGCATGATCGGGAAGTGACTTATTCGATCGCGTTACCGTCTATGCATCAGTTGGCCAGCGAGCCATCACGACTTTATGACTTGGCACATCAGGTGATTGAGAAGATTTTGGAGTCGCAGGGGATAAACGTCGAGGCCCGTGGTCGAGCGGAAGTCGGCAAAGACAACGCATTTTTATGTTACTCACGGGGCGATGCCAGGGACTTGCTGGTGGGGGAGGAAAAGGTCGTCGGGAGTGCCCAGCGTCGTCGAAAAGGGGCGATCTTGCAGCATGGAAGTGTGTTGATGAAGAAATCACAACTTGGTGGGTATCGCGGGGTCTGTGATTTTTTCCCGTGTGAGGGCGGTTGGGAAGAGGTGTCGATGAAAATTGGTGCAGAATTGGGAATCAAGTTAGGAGAAATGCTGTCGGGTCGTGTTGAATCGATGCAGATCATGCCCGCTCAAAGATCCCAGGTAGAAAGTCGACTGGAAAAGAATCGATGTTGTAGGATTAAAATAGACGAATAGTCACACTGGGAGGGATTTCTGAATTAAACAAGGCAACCCACCATGAATTTGTAGACGAATTCAGATACGTTGATTAAAAGGTTGATTTTTGCGGGGAATTTGCGATAATGAGTATGCGGAACAATACTCAATTCACATCTTCTTCACAATCAGGTGCACTTAAAGCACAACTCATTACCGTTTTGAGTCCATTTTTCAAAGAATTCGGCTTTTACGCTGTTTTTTCAAACCAAGTCGATTTACAATGATAGCACACGAAGATAATGCGGAAACAGGCTGGTTTTCGTTCGCTCGCTATCATTCGTAAACGATTCACATTTTGGAGGGTTTCTATGCTGGGCGCCGAATTGCGTGTGGCTTCTGGCAAGCAAAAAGGGAAATCGATCCCTTTGAAGGTGGGCAAGTTCATGGTTGGTCGCGGTGAGGATTGTCATCTGCGTCCAAACAATGAACTTGTCAGTCGGCACCATTGCGTGTTCACGGTGGATGAATTTGTCGTCCGCCTGCGAGATTTGGGGAGCACGAATGGGACTTTTGTGAACGGTGAGCGGATTCGTGGCCAAGTTATCTTGAATCAGGGTGACAGGGTCGCGATTGGAAAACTCGATTTTGAAGTGGCGATCGGGAATCAAGTGGGTGCAGTCGTTTCTGGTGGCCCCATTTCTCAGGTCATTATCGAATCTGACTCTTCAGCCGCTCCGATTGGGAATGTTGATAAGACAGTGCCGCATTTGGAGATGAGGGAACTTCCGCAAGAGAGCGCTGCTGAATCTGAAACAACCACTTTCGGAGAATATCAAACCGAGACGCTGCCAGCCTTCACTCCACAAGCGCCCGAAGGATTTCCCCCACCTCAGCAACCCACTCCGATGAGTCCGTCCTATGGAATGGGTGGTTATGGTCAAATGATGCCCCCAGGAATGGGGTATGGTGCTCCTCAAGGGGGAATGTATCCTCAGATGCCTTATGGCCAGATGCCAGGATATGGGTATCCGGGTATGCCACCTATGATGTACCCAGGACAGTATCCCGGATATCCTCAGATGCCAATGGGTATGCCAGGCATGCCGAATCCTGGAATGGGTGGTCCCGGTGGAGCTCCTGTGGAGCCAGAAGTTACTGAAGAAACCAAGGCAGAAACAGCTTCGAAGTTTTTGCCGACCAAACTTCCTGATCCCTCTGAGACGGGAGCAAAGGCTCCTCCTCCCAAAGCGCCGGCCGCCCCTACCAAGGCGAATAATCCGGGGACACCGGAGGTCGATCCGAAGAGTGCCGCGGCGAGCATTTTGAAACAGATGTCTGGTCGCCGGCCTTCCTGAGTTTATCTTGAGACTGTTTTCCAGAGAGAATTTTCCAGAGTTCTATAAATAAATTCAAGACCTGCGTGACCTTCGGGTTTTCGCAGGTTTTTTTATGAGACAAGCCGCTGGCGATGTTCAAACTCAATTTGGCTCTGGAAGTTTGACCAGAGGCGTATTATGCTGAGAGAAAGCGATCTCCAGCTTGTTCGTGTTTGATTTCCTTATTCGTGTTTGCAGTCAATGCCACCGGATTGAACTGGAAACAACGGGTGAGATGTTCACAGGCGTTTGAAGGTCAG
>JBGSVC010000620.1:0-4214 GCA_041753175.1 Planctomycetaceae bacterium | reverse complement strand
ATAAAGCCCATATCGAATACGATTACACTTATGGCGGCGCGGTCCATCATTGCGACAACATTTCGTTTATGGATGGAAGTGGATCTTCACGACGAGGCTACTTGAAATATGTCGATCGTTATCCCTCGGGAAGCCAGCAATTTTGTTATGTTGATCCAGAAAATCCTGACTATGCCGTCCTTGAGAGAAACTTCTCATGGACGTTTTTGTTTGTCCTCCTGCCGCTGGTCTTTATTCTCGTGGGAGCAATCGGCATGGTCTCGGCGTTCTTGCCAGCCCGTCCGAAGGTGGCAGCCTCTTCCGCGCGTCTGGCCAGTGACGCCGACAGTGCTCTGGCGTCCAGCCAGGGAGTCAATCAACCGACCTCTTCGATCTTTGCGTTGATGTCGACGCCACTGTATCCCCCTTATTCACAGGCATTATTCGAGACACCTAAACAACTCCAGCCGACGATCACCACGATCGCGGAGCTAGGCTGCCTGCTGATGTTTGCAGCCATCTGGAACGGGGTTATGTTCGCGTTTGTCGTTCCAATGATCGTGGATGCATTCCGAGGCAACGAGAGCATTTTTATCGCGCTGTTCATGTCGATGTTTGTTGCCGTCGGATTGGGGCTGATCGCCTATATCATTTACAAAATTCTCGCGATGCAAAATCCGAAACCGATTTTGAATCTGAGTTCGTCGATTATCCCGCTGGGAGAGCAGGTTCGATTAACGTGGTCGTTTTCCAGTCCACCGGCGAGCGTGATCGCCTGGTCGGTCAAACTCCTCGGCGAAGAAGAGGCGCAGTATCGACGGGGGACGGACACCGTTACCGACAAGTCGACCTTTTTTGAAGAGACTCTTTACGAATCGTTTTCACCGGGGACATTTGATACCGGCGAAGTTGATGTGATGATTCCTGCTGACTCGATGCATACATTTTCGGCGACGAACAATAAGTTTCGCTGGAAGATCGTCGTCAAAGGGGAGATTCCTCGCTGGCCGGATATCATCGGAGAGTATGAAATTCCGGTGACGCCGCATGCTCCGGATGCGAAAGATCAGGAGACTCCCTTAGTTTAACAGTTCAGTCGTCAATATTTATTCTGGAATCAACGCATGCTGAAAATTGTGTTACCCAACCGGACGAGCTTTGAGCCTGGCGAAGAAATCGAAATTCTCATCGCATGGGGGTTGAGTGAACTGCCCAAGTCTTTGGAAGCGCGTCTGGTCTGGAGTACGATCGGCAGAGGGACTCAAGATCTGGAAATCGCTCAGGTAACGCCCGTTTTTCCCGAGGAGGCGAGCGGTCAGGAACGATTGACGATCACGCTTCCGGATGCTCCTTATAGCTGTAGTGGCAAACTGGTCTCAATTCTGTGGGGGTTGGAACTGGTCGCGTTACCCAGCGAAGAATCGACACGAGAAGAAATCGTCATCGCCCCACAAGGCCGGGAAGTGATGATCACGGCTCAGACAACAGGAAGCGCGACGTAGTCTGCAGACATCATCATGGGCTCAATTCCGGATGGCGATTTCTGCGCGGGCCAGATCGATGTAGTTGGTGATCATGGTCTTTTCGTCATGCGGGCTTTTTCGCAGGCAGTCGGAGAGAAGTTCAGCACACAGGCCGGGTCTGCCAACTTTGAGAGCAATGAATCCCAGGTCACGCCGTTCTTCATACGAGCGGGGTTGCAGTCGTGACAGACGCATCTGGGTGCGCCAACTGTTGGTCCAGTCTTCTTTCTGAATAAAGAGTGTCTTGAGGTTGTTGAGCATGCGAATCATGATTGATCGGGGGGCAGCGGGTCTGAGACAGTGTTGGACCAGGTCGTTGTCGATGCCGATCAGGTCCGAGAGCCATTGCGAGCATTCCAGTTCCGACATAATTCGCCCGCGATGGTAGGCGTCGAGATAAAGAGGTTCGCGGCCGGTATCGTCTTTGATGAGAAAATGCATCGGAGTAGAGATGCCTTGTAATCTCAATCCCGCCTTGTTTCCCACAGCGAGGTAAACCAGCGCCAGCGTGATTGGCAGACCTTTGCGATGTTCGATCACGCGGTGCAGATAACTGCTTTCGGGGGATTGATAGCAGTCGTGAGTGCCATGGAAGCCATCGTGCAAAGCGAGTTCATCGCTGAGGACTTGCAGGCTTTCGTAGTTATCGTGACAGGTCAAAAGTTTCATCGACAGTTCATGGGCCCGGTCATCGATCAATTGAAGGGTGGGTTTGAATTTTAATCCCGGTTCAAACTCACGTGCTAATTCCAAAGCGGCGACGGTCAGGTTGACGTGGCGTCGTCGGAGAATCAATTTATTGAATTCACGGTCTTTGGGATATTCTCCTCTGGCAGACATGCGGATGGTCCCAATCAAAATCCGAACAGAAAAATAAAGATCACACAGCGATCGATTGATCACAAAGCAGCCAGTGTTGCCGCAATGCTTTAATTGTGGACTGACCACTGCATGACGACAAGCCCCGAAATGAAAAATTGCAAGTCCTGCAAAGTAACTTGGTAATTGGAAAGAACAGGTCTTGCACGTTATTCAGAGAGATCGATCTCGGAATTACCGGGTTTGCGATAGACGTTGGTATCGAACGCGGGTCGCTCAATGGCGTGCGTTTGTTTCGATGAGGGAGTTTCGTGAGACTGGGGGAGAATTCCCGGTTCTTTGGATTTGTCCTGATGTCCGGCGTATTCGACATCATTGACAGGGACATCAGAAGACTTCAAGCGCTTGGCAGAGCGGAACAGATGAGGATCCCAATAGGAGACCGAGAGATCGACATCCTTCTCGACGGTATCGTGGGGTGGTTGCCAGGGGAGTTGATCGGCACCTGCCAGAAGTGTGCCATCATAAATCTCTCCGGTCTGAAAAGGACCGGCTCCCATGACCCAATATTCTTTGGCTCGACTGATGCCTTTTTGTGGTCCTGATTGCCAGATCGGTTCACGACTGACACGATCGTATGCAAAATAACCGACCTTCGCAGCGGCGAACTGATTGTTTTTTCTGGCGATGGAGATTTCCGGAATCGTCGGAATTGTCGAGACTCCACTAAAAACTGCCGATGCTGCTCCGAGGCTGTTGTTCGCTGGAATGCCATAGGTCAGTTCGTGCATATCACTGCCGAGAGCACCCACGCGGGCTTCGAGGATAATGTCGGCTTCTTCCTGTCGTTCCTGCAATCGACAACCACATGCGAGCAACTGTTGACGCGTCGAACTGATGATGTAGTCGGAGTTGACGTAGGTGGGATTTGTCAGCTTGAGAGCCTGGATGTATTGCGTATCCAGAAAAACTTTTTGGCCAGCCATCGGACGGAAATCAACGCGCGAGATGGCCTGGTCGACGGCGTCTGAAGTGAGCAGTTGTTCGGTTCCAGACTGGCGAATTGTTTTGCCACAGCCGAAACACGAAACGATTGCCGTCACCAGCAGCATCGTCCGAAGACAACCGGCGATAGAAGACCTCATGTCTGTGTGCATCGGTGTGATGATTCGGTGGGATGATGAAGTCGGAGGAAGGAACCAGGAGAGAAATCTTATCGACACATTCAGGTGGGATGACCTTAAGGTCAGAAGGATTCTGGAGGGAAGGTAGGGGGGCGGAGACTATGGCATAATCTCCGTCTGTAGGCTACCCCAAAACCGCGTGATCACCAAGAGCGTGATCGGCTGCAAACTCTGGGGTTATCAATGTTACAACGTCAAATGGGAGAGGGAGTTCCTATCAGTTAACGGGCAGGTTCAGCAGTCCGTTGGGCACGTGAAAACTGAAGAATTCGTGCACGAACGATGGCCAAAACAGGGAGTTATTTTGCAAAGCGGCTCGGGCGGAACCTTGCCTTCCCGGAAAATAAAGGGCATTTATAAAGAGTGATCGCGGCCACGGCATCAAAAGAAATTGATGCAAGAGACAGAATTTTCTCGCATTCATATCAACATCCGTTTATAATACAACTTGCTTTGAATGAATTGACCGGCTGAAAACGAGACGTCCGGCTGAAAATAATAGATGGGTATCATATAAGCGAGCAGCGTAAATGCTGCTGATCTGTCAGCTTCACTTCAAGAGATCACTTTTTGAGAATCGGTTTTGGAACAGCGGCTTGTGATTGTGATGATCTCAAGCCGCTTTGATTCTGATCGCTGTTGCATTTCGATTGTCCTGTCTTCGTTTCCTGGCTCTGTTCACTTCAGGAGGTTTTATGTCGATTGGTTC
>JBGSVC010000619.1:0-1676 GCA_041753175.1 Planctomycetaceae bacterium | reverse complement strand
AGTATTCAAGTTTTTTCGCGAATATAATCAAGATTCTAGCAGAATCCGTCCGCTTCAATTGCGATATATTTCGGCACCATGGCTGTTTGATGCCAACTGACTCGTCTTTTTATCTATTTTGCCGGCATCGATTGCACCAGCACTGGGATTTTAAGCTCCTGAAAGGTTTCGTCTGTTGTTTTGATGAGAATTGTATATTTGAGTCGCTTGTCGGTGAATGTCCCATGGACCTGGACTTCGATTTGATGTGTCGGTCTTGGCGCATCCGCTTTTCTCCCGATGAGTTTGGCCTGAATTTGAGGATGATCGGTTTCAATGGAGAGGATCTCAAATTCTTTGGCCCGAAAATCAACGAGTTCCACAAGATGCGAAACAGGCTCTCCATCACCAGAGAGATAAAATCCCAACGCGGGGGGCGAAATTACCAGCTTCTTTTCTGGGATAATCGCAGAAAACGAAACCAGTTCTGTGAATGTCCGGATGCTTTGCCCCTGTTCATTTTGAGTCTCATAGACCACCTCAGCCGTATAATATTTTTGCCCCGAGGCTTCTGGCGCGGTATCGATCTGCAAGAAGAACTCGCCGTTGGAACCAGGTTCGATTCGACTTCGTTCCAGCCGGGTCGTCAAGCAGCCGCAACTGGGGCGAATGTGTTTGATTTCTACCGGATAAGGGCTGCGGTTGGTAAACACAAAACCAGCGGCATCGTGGCTGCGAAGTTCGTCAATTTCTCCCAGGTCATCGTGATATTGGGCAAAGACCAAGGCAGGCTTGGCGCTGGGATCAGTGGGGAGGGCTCGAGAAGTCTGATTGCCAAAATGTGCTGAGATCGATCCCAACAGTGGAAACAACATGATCACGAATGCTGCCAATCGAGCCGAGAAAAATCGCCGCTTCAAAAAGTGCATGATTGCAGTCATCGAGTTCATCCTGGGTTAAAGCTCATCCTTAAGAACGCGACGTACCATAACTGCATCGAACCGGTCAATAGAAATGTCATAACAGGCAGGCTTACTACAATCGTTGTATCCGGTTGTGACAGTCTTAGGATGCTTTTGTCTGTCTCTCATTTAGCGGGTCAAAGCGTGTCGATGTGACAAATCGGCGTACTCTTTGGTGAAGCAGGAAATTTGAGCAACTCGTTGACCATTATCTTTATATTCAGTTTCAACGATCTACTCTGCAGACATTTCACCAAGATCCGCGCACAATCCATTTTTCACGAGGATGATGAATTTTGATATGTCCGAGGGATTAAAGCGTACATTCGAAGTCTTGGCGAGCACTCGCAGCGGGATGGCAATCGATGTCATGCTGCATGCGATTGCTTCCAGTCAGCCAGCCGTCAGACTTCACGCAGCGCGTGGACTGATGTCACGCCAAAGTACGCGCGGCAAGGTCGAAATGATTCGCCTGTTCCCCGAATTGCCCGTCGAAATCTGGCATAGCTTCAAGGGGTCAAACGACAGCTTCGAAAATGCCGTCGATCAATGCCTCGGACACGGCGAAACTCAAACCCGCTACTATGCCCTCGATGTCATTTCCCTGACTGAATCCTACCGTCACGTCAAGCAGATTATCAACGTCATCAACAACTATGAAGACCTTGATCTGGCCGATCATGCTGAAGAAACACTTCGGAATCTGGTCAACAGGCTCTACGACAAACTGCAAAA
>JBGSVC010000618.1:0-4569 GCA_041753175.1 Planctomycetaceae bacterium | reverse complement strand
TCTCGAAGCCGCCATCCTCGACAAACTCACCAGCATGCAGGGAGATTCCAGTAACGTCAAATTCTCATACAAATGGGAAGTGCGCGGTAAACAGACCGGTGGAGCCATTGGGCTGAAGGTCAAAAACGTCATCGCCGTCGGCAGTGGAAAAGGGGGAGTCGGCAAGAGCACATTCGCTGCCTGTCTGGCATATGGTTTGAAGCATTTCGGAGCCAGGGTCGGCCTGATGGACGCCGATATTTACGGCCCGAGCATTCCGCATATGGTGGGTGCCTCAGGACAACCAGCCGTGGCACAAGTCGAAAAAAGCGATGGGACAACTATCAGCCGTATTCAGCCAGTCATCGCGGGCGGGATGCCCTTGATGTCTATTGGTTTTATGATTCCAGAAGATCAGGCCGTTATCTGGCGTGGTCCCATGCTCCACAAACTTCTGACCCAGTTCCTCAAAGATACCGACTGGGGAGAACTGGACTATCTGATCATCGATCTTCCTCCCGGAACTGGTGATGTTGCGTTGACGCTTTCTCAACTGCTCGGGTTAGCCGGGGCGGTGATTGTGTGTACTCCTCAAAAAGTGGCGTTGCTCGATGCCATCAAAGCCATCGGTATGTTCCGAAAACTCGAAATCCCAATTTTGGGAATGGTCGAAAACATGACCGGCGAAATTTTCGGCGAAGGGGGTGCAAAATCCAAAGCTGAAGAGTTGAATCTCGAATGCCTGGGCCAAATGCCGATGCTTGCGCAGATCAGGCAATACGCAGACGAAGGACGCATTGAGGAACTTTTTGAAGCGGGAAATCCTGCTCGCGAGCCCTTGCTGAAGATCGTTGAGCAAATTGCCATGTCGATTCCTCGACAACTCAAAGCCCAATCATCGATGCCCACCTTTGAAATCCTCTCGTAGGCGTAATAATTCATAAGGCTCAACATTGGGTTTTTGAGAACAACAGTGAGCCCGAGCGTACTTTGTCCGGTTGATCTGACGATCAACCAAGATTTTGAATACGGGAAGACTCTGACTTGTGAATGCCCCTCTGACATATCCCCAACTTGTCGACGAACTGAAATCTCTTGAGGATTCGGACGAGCGATGCGACTTTCTTATTGATCTTGGATTTGAACTGGAGAAGCTTCCCGAATCCGAAAAGACCGAACAAAACCGGGTTCACGGATGTCAAAGCAATGTCTGGATGACGAACAGGCTTTCAGATAAAACGCCTCCTCACGTGGAGATCAAAGCTGAAAGTGATGCCATGATCGTCAATGGTCTGATTGCTGCGCTGCTGGCAATCTACGACCAGAAGACCCCGCAGGAAATTCTCCAGATCGATATCAAAAGCCTGTTTGAAGAGCTTGGCCTCTTTGCGTTCATCAGTCCACAACGTCGCAATGGCCTCTTTGGGATGGTGGAACGGATTCGTCAGTTTGCCCACTTGAATTCAATTGAACAGAACCCATGACATGATCACCGCTGGTAACCCTTTGTGTGTCAACACACTCTCGATGGATGCATTATGACTTTTGATCCCCAGGCGTTTCGTGATCAATTTCCAATTCTCAAGCAGCGTCTGTCTAAAGATCGACCGGTCGTGTATTTAGACAGTGGCGCCTCCGCTCAAAAGCCACAATGTGTCATCGATTCTGAATCCGATGTCTATCAGCGATATTACGCCAACGCTTATCGCGGCGTGTATGAGTTTGGAGCGATGGTCGATGACGCCCTCGAAGCCTCACGCGCCACCGTCAAAAGCATGATCAACGCCGCTCGCGTGGAAGAGATCATCTTCACCTCGGGCACGACCATGTCGATTAATCTGGTCGCTCACTGTTTTGGTCATGCGTTTCTGTCTACCGGAGATGTCATCCTGCTTACCGAGATGGAACACCACGCCAATATCGTTCCCTGGCAGATGATTGCGGCTCAGAAAGGTGCCGAGGTTCGCTTCCTGCCAATCACAGACGAGGGTCTGTTAGACGAATCGCGATTTGATGAGTTTTTTACGCAGCGCGTGAAAATTGTTTCGGTGACAGGGATGTCGAATGTGCTGGGCACAATCAACGACATCCCCCGTCTTGCAGAGAGGTCTCATAGCGTTGGTGCCAGATTTTTAGTCGATGCTGCTCAAACTGCTCCGCATGTCACCATTGATGTTCAAAAAGATAACATCGATTTTCTGACCTTCTCTGGACATAAAATATTCGGCCCCTCAGGCATCGGAATTCTGTATGGCAAAGAAGAACTGTTGAACGCACTCCCTCCATTTTTGGGAGGCGGCCATATGATTGAACGTGTTTATCAAGATCACTCCACGTGGGCACATTTGCCCGCCAAGTTTGAAGCAGGCACGATTCCAATTGCTCAGGCAATCGCCCTTAAGCCTGCCATTGATCTCCTGGAAGAAACAGGACTTGATCAGATTCAAGACTATGAACACCATCTGACGAAACAGGCCTACGAGCGTCTGATGGAGATCTCGGGAATGACAATCTATGGACCTTCCCCGGAAACACGAGGCCCCATCCTCAGCTTCCGCCTGGCAGGTGCACACCCGGAAGACATTGCCCAGCTACTCAATCGTCGTGGTGTTTTCGTCAGGCATGGTCATCACTGCACGATGCCCCTGCATGACAGGTTAGGCGTCACTGCGACGGTGCGTGCCTCGCTGGCGGCTTACAATCTCACCAGCGATCTTGACGCCCTGATTGAAGGCTTACACTTCGTCCGTCAACGATTACGTTTGACCTGACCGACGACTGTTTTTGGAAGGAACTCATCACGCCTTCCGTCGAATCAACACAACTCCTGCACTTGTCGACCAACTAACAGTGAGAGCCCGATTGTATTGCGGGCTAACCGCTGACACTGCTATCTGAGACTTGACGTTGCGCTGTGTGGAATCTTGAGTTGGTCATAATACCGTCCCACGAGTTCGACAAGATTCTGATCCTGCAACAGTCCGATCCGCAGCATCAACTTGGCGAGTTGTTCAGGATGCTCATACTGCAAAGCCAGCAATCCGGCAACCTGCTCAATGGTCAGCATTCCTTGACTGATGGCGATTTCTCCAAATCGCAAGTCCTGCGAGTTGGGATCTCGACCAATCTGATCAATCTGATCGTCTGACAACAAACCGGTTTGCCGTGCCAATTCTCCCAGACGTTGCGTCGTATGCTGATATTGGGCCAACGCCCTTGAGGCATCAGTAATATCGAGCAACTCCAGCGAGACCAGCCAGCGACTAAATCGTGCCTGATTGACCAGTTGCAGCATCTGTTTGTCTGCTGCGGAAATGATCGAGCGGATATGGTGTTGATTTCGTCCTCCCTTTTTGGAGTCATACATGGCTTCATCAGCCTGACTGATGAGTTCCTGACAAATGCTTCCCTGCTTGGGAGGCAGACCAACACACCCTCCAATACTGGCTGTCACCGCAACCCGCCGCTCCTGGAACATGATGACTTCATCCTGGATCGCAACCCGAATCCGCTCAGCCAATCGCTCCAGCGCCTTTTCTGAGGGCTGACTGACGAGGACGACAAACTCTTCTCCACCATAGCGAGCCAACAGATCGCTGCTGCGAATCACCTTGCGGATACACTCCGCGACTCGGGCTAACACCAGATCACCAAACTGATGGCCATAGTTGTCGTTGAGTTGTTTAAACCGATCAATATCCAGAAACAACAACCCAATCGGCTTGGCGGTTTCCTGACAGAGCGTGGTTTCTTTGAGGATCGCCTCGTCGAAGAATCGTCGATTGTAGACTTTCGTCAGTGCATCTGTCTGAGCGCGGGTCTGGAGTTCCTGATTGTCGACTTGAAGACGCTGCCGCTTTTCTTCTTCGATTGTTTTTCGAGCTTCCATCTGTGTGCTGTTGACGTGGGCCATCATCGTCAGGTGGACCAATTGTCGATTCGCTTCCATCATCAAATCTTGAGGTGTGGGCAATTCACTCGTACTGACGCTCAACATCTCGCCTGTTTTTGCGACCTTGGCACTGAGCATGTCGAGGAACTGCTCACGTTGCCCGTCATCCCAATTCAGAAAATGGGATGTCAACTCCTGATAGATTTTGAAGGATCTGGCCTGATCATGTGAGCAATAATACTCACCAACAATCGAGGAAATCGCCATCACGATTTCCATTTTCGATGACTCGAACTGCAAACTGCTTTTTATGGTTTCCAGATGGGCATGCTGCAACCGAGCCCCGTTGACAAATTCTTTAGGCAGATTCCACATCGACATCATCATCGCTGCAATCTCGGCATGTGTGACGCCGAGCATTTTTGCTTCCATCTCACTCAGCGGCAACCTCTGTTCCTGAGAGGCCGTCAGCACAGGGAAATATTCACGAGGCGAGGTACGCAGAATCGCCAGTCGTCCGACATCCATTAATAGGCCGGCCAGGAAATATTCGTTCTGCATCCCCGGCTGTAGCTGGGCGCCGAGCATTTCACAGGCACTGGCCTGCACGATTGACTGACGCCAATAGGCCCGATAATGCTCTGAGAGGGGGCCACGATTCAACGATTCATCGGACAAGGAAAAGCTCAACGCCAACG
>JBGSVC010000617.1:0-10345 GCA_041753175.1 Planctomycetaceae bacterium | reverse complement strand
GGGGCCGGATGCCAAAACTAACGCTGCAAATTCTAGAAGGTCTTGAACGTGGAAAGATCTACTCTCAACTCCCCCTGCCTGTCACGATCGGCAGGGAAGATGACAATACCATCCGACTCAACGACGATCGTATCAGCCGTTTTCATGTCAAGATTCAGGAATCCAGCGGTCGCATGATTCTGACGGACCTCGACAGTACCAACGGAACCCGCGTTAACGGTTTCCCTGTCAATATTCATGTCTTACAGCCCGGCGACTATATCGCTGTCGGGCGATGCCTGCTCGTCGCTGGCAGTCAGGAAGAAATTCTCGCCGCTCACTCAGCCGCGTTTCATTCTCCAGATCCACAGCCCAATGAAGCGATTGCAGATCCCTCTGACGATCACACACAAGCCGAGCCGCTTCCCATACTGTTTCAGCGTGGCTTTCCTGAGATCCCTGAAAACATGCATGCCCTGCAGGTTGCTCAGTTGTCTGACCTGCTGGCGTATATTCATGCTCACCTTTCTGTCGTCGTCAATTATGCTTGTGACAACCAGCAAACAATAGAGGGCGATGAAGAAACACACTCTGTTTCTCCTCCCAGTGTCAGTGTTCAAAAGACGGCGTGGCTGCTGATGCTCAAGCTTGAAATGGATTTGGCCAAAGCGCTACGTCGTCTTTCACGTGGCGATGAGTAATTCTCGACGTTCACAGGTCGACTCAATTCTGCTCACCGTACGAGTCAATCTGTGGAACTGTTGAATCTGTAAACTATCCGTTACAAAAAAAGACGCCCACAGCATTTCTGTGAGCGTCTTTGATTTTGTAGCTGATCCAAGAAGATAATTAATCGGTGATGATGTCTCTTACGGTTGCTCCCGATGGAATCATCGGCAACACCTGTTCCTGATAAGGACAGAGCACATCGAGCAAATAAGGGCCTTTGTGTTGAATCATTGCCTCAATTGCTTTGGGATACTCTGCCCGTGAACGCACCCGTTTGGCTTCAATTCCATAACCTTTGGCAATGGTCACGAAGTCGGGGTATGTTTCTTCGAGGATGTTTCCATCGCCTTCGCCCAACCATTCAGGATGGTCTACCGGACCCAGGTAGGTATGAGCCCGCTTGCCGTTCATGAAGCGATCTTCCCATTGCACCACCATGCCCAGGTGTTGATTATTCAGGATGATCATCTTAACGGGTAGGTTTTCACATTTGAGAGTCGCCAGTTCCTGAATGTTCATCTGGAACGAGCCATCGCCATCGATATCGATGCACAAGGCATTCGGATGAGCAGCCTGCACACCCATGGCGGCTGGAAGCCCAAAACCCATGGTTCCCAGGCCCGAGCTACTCAACCAGCGACGAGGCTTTTCAAATTTGTAAAACTGCGCTGTCCACATCTGGTGCTGGCCAACCCCGACGGAAACAAAGGTGTCCAGATCTTTCGTCTGTCGCCACAACTCTTCAATCGCATATTGTTGAACGATCGTGTCGCCTTGAAGTTTGTATTTCAACGGATACTGAGCTTTCCAGGCCTGAACCTGTGCGGTCCATTCTTCAATTTGCGGTACATCATCTTTACTCAGATGTGCATTGAGTTCTTTGAGCACCTGACCAACATCCCCGCAAATAGGAATGTGGGCTTCTTTGTTTTTATGAATCTCAGACGGATCGATGTCGACGTGGATGATCTTTCCGTGCTTGGCAAATTCTTCCAGCTTTCCGGTCACGCGATCATCAAACCGCACGCCCAAAGCAATCAGCAAGTCTGCATCGTTGACGGCGTAGTTGGAATAAACCGTACCGTGCATCCCGAGCATATGCAACGACTGTGGATGCTCACCAGGAAAGGCTCCCAGTCCCATCACTGTCATCGCGACAGGAATCTTCGTCGCCTCGGCGAATTTACGAAGTTCAGCCGAGGTTTCCGGCAGATTGCAACCCCCACCCACATAGAGCACCGGTCGTTTTGAGCGTTTCACGGCTGCCAGAATTTGCTTGACGCTTTCCTGTGCAATCGGTTTGACCGTCGGCTTATAACCGGGTAGATACATCGGAGGATCGAGATCGGGCTCGCCCACCATCTTGTCTAACTGCACGTCTTTGGGGAAATCGATCAGCACCGGACCGGGACGCCCTGTTGTCGCGATGTGAAAGGCTTCTTTGACGATGCGGGCGACATCTTTCAAATCCGTCACCATGTAGTGATGTTTGGTGATCGCCCGACAGACTTCCACCATCGGCGTTTCCTGAAAGGCATCGGTTCCAATCACCGACTGGTTGACCTGACCGGTGATTGCAATCAACGGAACGCTATCAAGTTTCGCATCGGCAATCGAAGTCACCAGATTGGTCGCCCCCGGGCCGCTGGTCGCCATACAGATGCCGGGAATCCCGGTCGTTCTCGCGACTCCCTGAGCTGCAAACGCTCCCCCTTGTTCATGACGAGGAAGAATTGTGCGAATCTGGTCACGATACTTCCGCAACGCCTGATGCAAAGGCATGCTCGCCCCGCCCGGATATGCAAACACGAACTTCGCACCGTGGGCAATGAGCGACTCAACCAGAATTTCAGCGCCGTTGACTGTACGATGTTTGGTTTTGGGTTCTTCAGCAATTGACACAGAGTGCGCCTTTTCTCGAACAGGAACGCGAAATAAATTCACCGTTGGAGTCTCTCTGACAAGTCTCCACGT
The DNA here is from genome assembly GCA_041753175.1 of Planctomycetaceae bacterium. Classification (GTDB taxonomy): domain Bacteria; phylum Planctomycetota; class Planctomycetia; order Planctomycetales; family Planctomycetaceae; genus SXPC01. Next base: position 7,663 of record JBGSVC010000617.1, on the reverse strand, counting down.
CGGCTCAATAACAAAGTAAGCCTTTATTCTAACTGGCTGGGATGTCCATTTCGAGTATGAATCTTGATCAATTCATTCCCCGGCAGAATTTTTCAACTGACATGTGAAAAACCCGTATCATCCCCACCAGCCGCCAGTCAGTCCTTGACAATACCGCAAAGGAAGAGGTTCACATGCTCCCATGGAATCTCCTCCGAATATGCGGTCTAAAATAAGCACAAAAAAGCCACCGAGAGGCCATTTGGCGACTTGGTGGCTTTTGATAAATCAAAATCATATCAATGAGAACGCCAAACTTATTCCTGGGGAGCCGCTGATTTGGGTTCCTCAGCTTCGGTTTCTTCTTCGATTTTCACATCTGGAAACTCTTTGGCGAGCAGCGCTTCCAGTTCAGGACCGCGGGCCTTGGTTGAAATGACCTTGCCATCCCGTCCCACCATAATCATCGTTGGAATCCCACTGACGCCATAATAACGGGCATTGGGGTCATCCCAGCCGTCTGCATCTTCGCCGATGGCATTGTGCATAATGACCCAGGGCAGGTCGCGTTCGACGATGAAATTCATGAGTTTCTCATGGTCGTCATCCAGGCTGATCCCCACAATTTCAAATCCATGTGGCTTATAAGCCGAATACATTTTCTTCATATTGGGAAACTCACGAATGCAAGGACCGCACCACGTCGCCCAGAAGTCGACCAACACAACCTTGCCCCGCAGCGAAGTAAAATCAAAGGTCTCGCCGTCGACGGTTTTGCCCACGATCGTGATCTCATTACCAGGTAATCCCAGTCGACGAGCCGCTCCGCGAAATCGCGAGACTACCGATTTGACTTTCTCATCGGTTGACGATTCAAAGAAGTCGGCAAAATCGTTGTTAATCGAGACAGCCATTTCAACATCATCTGAATATCCCACGGCTTGGGCTAAAGACATCGCCAGTCTCACGGCGTCTAAAGTCGGTTCTGCAGACAAGACCTCTTGTTTGACTTCCATTGCCAATGTTTTTTGCTCCTCTGCAGGCAAGCCATGGAAGCGACTTAATTTCATTCCCATTTTGGTCGTCTTGCCTAATTTGGAGATTGCAGGGTCAGCGTCATTGATCAGTTCTTCCAGAAACTGCTCAGTTTTTTCTGCCATACCTTCAGCCCCCAGTCGGCTCAGGAGACTGAGCAATTGGAGTTTCATCTGCACCAGTTCGGTTCGTTCTTCCAGGCTGGGTGAAAGAGTCATGATTTTTTCGACCATGCTGATCGCTTTGGTGCATCGCTCACGCATAAAGGTCATGCGTTCGGCAGGTGTTTTGACGTTTTCTGGAGCCGATGCTTGCATCAGTACATCAATGGCTTCCATGCCTTCCGTCACAGTTTTGGGCTCAAAAGGGACTTCGGCTGGCTTTACTTCAGCAGGTGCAGCTTCAGCAGGCTCAGTCGCCTGTTCCTGGGCATAACCCTTGGGGGTTCCCAGCATCCCTGTCACAGCAAAAAATGCCAACACCCACACTGCAGTCATTCGACCTGACAATTTCACATTCAGTTTCATATCGGTTCCTTAAATTGAATCCTACTGCAAGAGAGTCTCTGGCGCTCCGGTCTCATCTCCACAGCCGCTTTTGAATATGCTAGAGTCTGTCGTTGATCGAAGAAAGGCCTGTTCCCGGCGAACTGACAGAAATATTTCAAAACTAATTCTTCACTCTGGAGATGCACCCCGTGACAATTGAGTCCAACCCTCTGCTTCAACCGGCTGGATTTCCCCAGTTCGACCTGATCACTCCCGTCCATGTTGGGCCTGCTGTCGAGCAGATGCTTCACCGCGCTAATTCACAATTTGAACAATCTGAATCTTGCGTCGAGCCTACCTGGACGTCCCTGATCGACAATTTTGCTTCAATTGATTGCCTCTTTGAACAAACTTGGAGTCCCATCAGTCATTTACTCGCTGTGAAAAATTCTCCCGAGCTACGCACTGTTCATGAAGAAGTTCTGCCCGGTGTCGTCGAATACAGCTTGAAAACCCGTCAAAGCCACAAAATCTATCAGGCACTGGCCACCCTGTGTGCCTCCTCGGCATTTTCACAACTTGAATCCGCACAGCAACGCATTCTTATCGAACGCAAACGCGATATGGAACTCTCGGGCATTGCTCTCGAAGGCTCCTCCAGAGAGCGATTCAATCAGATCAGTCAGCGTCTTTCCAAACTGGCATCCGATTATTCCAACCATGTGCTCGATGCCACAAAAGCCTATAGTCTGACCCTGACGGACCCAAGTGTCATGGCTGGCATCCCGATGTCGCTCAAACGCCTGGCTTCTTCGGCTTACAACCAGACACGCCCAGATGATCAGCCCACCAGCACGCCTGAAGCTGGTCCTTGGAAAATCACGCTGGAGATGCCGTTGTTCGATCCCTTCATGAAACATTGTCAGGATCCCGAACTTCGAAAAGCGGTTTATCTGGCGTATATTTCTCGCGCTTCTTCAGACGAACTCAACAACACTCCCTTGTGCGAAGAGATCCTTTCTCTACGCCGTGAAAAGGCTCAACTCCTGGGGTTTGAAAACTACGCACAACTGAGTCTGTCGGAAAAAATGGCCCAAACCCCACAGGCTGTTTTTGACATGCTCGAATCCCTCCGCGCCCCCTGTTGGGAGCGCGCCATCGCGGAACTCAAAGAATTGCAGGAGTTCGCCGAACAAAATGGCTACAAAGAGCCTCTTAAACATTGGGACATCGCTTTTTGGTCCGAACGCCTGCGCGAAGCGCGTTTCGAATTCAAAGAGGAAGATCTCCGCCCTTATTTTCCCCATGAAAAAGTCCTCTCAGGATTATTCGAGCTGATTGAAGACCTCTTCGATGTCAAAATTCTTCCCGCCGATGGAGATGTCCCGGTCTGGCATCCGGATGTTCGTTTTTTCCGCATCACCGATCAGGCTGGACTGCCTCGCGCAGCCTTCTATTACGATCCCTACTCCCGCCCGGAAAACAAACGCCCCGGTGCCTGGATGGGAACCTGTCTCCAGAGACGGGTCCGGAATGATCAACTTCAACTCCCAGTCGCCTACCTGATCTGTAACTGCACACCCCCTGCAGGCGACCATCCGTCATTGATGAATTTTCGCGAAGTCGAAACCCTGTTCCACGAATTCGGCCACGGCTTGCAACACATGCTCTCTACAGTCAATTATGCGGATGCCGCCGGTATCTCTGGCGTCGAATGGGATGCTGTCGAACTTCCCAGCCAATTCATGGAAAACTGGTGTTATCATAAACCGACACTTCTCGGCTTGACCTCACATATCGAAACCGGTGAACCGCTCCCTGATGCACTTTTTGAAAAACTGATCGCCGCCAGAAACTACCGGGCCGCCTCCATGATGCTTCGCCAGATCACCTTCAGCTTAACGGATATGCAACTTCACAGCAGTTATCTTCCACATCAGGATGGCAGCACTGGCATCTTTGATGTCCAGCGTGAGGTGATGCAAAAAACCTCCGTCATGCCCATGCTGGAGCAAGACCGATTCCTGTGTAGTTTTCAACACATCTTTGCAGGAGGGTATAGTGCGGGGTATTATTCTTACAAGTGGGCCGAGGTGCTCAGCGCCGATGCGTTCGAAGCCTTCGTCGAAGCAGGGCTTGATCACCAGACTGATATCCATCATCCCAAAATCAAACAGGTTGGTCAGCGTTTTCGACAGACAGTTCTCGAACAGGGAGGTTCACGTCATCCCATGGAGATCTTTGTTGAGTTCCGCGGACGACAGCCAGATCCGACTTCTCTCCTGAAACAATATGATTTGATGTAATTGATCACCATCTCAATCCCCATTTAACTTGTCATCCAGGTATTCCATGCCGCTGCGAAGTTCCGAATCTGCAGAAGAGCCTTCCATCAATCTGACGCCCATGATCGACGTCGTGATGCTGCTCATCATTTTCTTTATGGTCGGGACCAAATTCTCCGACCGTGAACGGCAGTTTCATATTGAGCTGCCGACCGTCGCCGATGCACAACCCCTCACGTCGCGCCCTGATGAGATTGTCGTCAACGTCGATCGAGACGGGCAGTTCTTTCTCAATGAAGACCCCATGACCCGGCAACAACTCTTCGACCGCCTGCGTCAGGCACAGGAAAACTACGCCGAACAGGCAGTCGTCATTCGTGGCGATGGCGAAGGAACATACCAGCACATCATGGATGTCCTCGCGATGTGTCATCAAGTCAAAATCACCAACATCAAGCTCGCCAATAAACTCAAATCGGAGTCGAATTGATGGAGCTGAGCCTGCAAACCCTCATCGACACGCTCGCCCAGTGGTTTGGTACCACTCCGGCTCAAGTCGAACAAGCCCTCTTCGGCATGCTCGTGCTCGGATTCATTTTTGCCAGCGTCCATCTGGTCACGATGCTCATCACACGTTGGGGCGATCGCAATACCAACCTCAAGTCGTTGATGTTTTCGCTTCTGGTTCATCTTTCTTTAGGGACTGGGGTCGTCGTCTTTGCTCCCGAACCAGTACTCAGCTTGATTATTCCCGAAAAGCAACCCGAGTTGATTCAGACCATCGAAATCTCGTCCGACGAACCGATCTCGGAACAAAGGCAAGGCAACTCTCCCATCTGGGATCAGATCAAAGCCTCGGAACCGATTTTTGCGCGCACTGAAATCGAGCCACGCGACCTCTCCCCCGCCCAGATCAACGAACGCATTCCCGACGACATTGATTTTTCTCAACTGGAAACTCAAGACCTGCCCATGAATTTGCAAGAAGCCATCAATCTTCCCTCGACGATGAGCCTGGCAGAATCCAATCCCACCCGACAAGCCGCAGAAGCCTCGCGAATTCAAGACCCCTTCGAATATCAAAACCAATCTCAGCCCACGCCCTCGGTTTCGATCACACGTCGTGAACAAACCAACTCGATCGCCGAAGAAACGATCCAGCGCGCTCCTCAGGCAGGAGGCGTCGACCGACTCGGGCTCGATGTCAACCCGGCAATCAAATCTCTGGATGCCCCGATCTCTCCTGATAGCGAACTGATGCGTCCTCCTGAAATGGAGATGGCAGCCATTGAACGACGCATGGCCCCTGCCCCTTCGCCTTCAGACCTTCCTTTCGCCGGCAGCGACGTCACTCCCCTTCCTGCCGGCGCGTCAGCCAACAGCCCGGCGACCCAGCGGATCACGCGCACCCCAACTCAATCCCCGACCGCCACGACTGAAAGTCCTCTGGTTCGAGACTTTAATCCAACTCAAAGACCGCAGATGCTTAATTCGACGGAGCGTTCACCACTGGCGTCTATCCAGGCCCCTGACCTGCGAAACATTCCCGATATACCGACGACTTCTGTTCCTAATTTTGACGCGATTGAAAAGAATAACGCTGCCCGAGTCCCTGCCACCTATCGCCTGCGTGATCTGTCCAACCGTGAAAAAATTGCCCAGCAGTACGGAGGTACGAAAGCCTCCGAAGAAGCTGTCGAGTCAGCCCTGCGCTGGCTGGCTTCCACCCAGGAACCACAAGGGTTTTGGGACGGTTCCAAATACGGTGCAGGTTCCGTACAGTTCGACGCCGATGGTGTCGACAGACTGCGCGCTGGTCAGAATGCAGACGCAGGTCTCACCGCCCTGGCATTACTGAGTTTCCTGGGGGCAGGCTACACGACAGAGGAAGGCGAATATACCGATGTCGTCTCCAAGGCCACCAATTGGCTCATCTCACAACAATCGGAAAACGGCTACCTCGGCGGAAAAGCCACAAAATACGAAGCCATGTATTGCCACGGCATGGCGACGTATGCTCTCGCTGAAGCCTACGGTCTGCGTTCCCCTGGGTCGATCAACGAACCACTCCGAATTGCTGTCACTAAAGCCGTTGGCTACCTCTCTGGTTTTCAAAACAAAACCGACGGAGGTTGGCGCTATGTCCCACAACAGGAAGGCGACATGAGCATGTTTGGCTGGCAACTCATGGGGCTTAAAAGCGCAGAAATCGCCGGTATTGAAATCCCCGAGAAAACCCGCTCACTCATGATCACATTCCTGAAAAACCGCAGTCGCGGCGACAACCAGGGACTCGCCTCTTATCGACTCACCGACCCGATCACCCCTGCCATGACCGCAGAAGCTCTTTTCTGCAAACAGATGCTCTCCATCCGTCGCGATAACCCTGCCTGCACCGAAGCTGTTCAATATCTGCTCAAGAATCTCCCCAAACGCTCCGAACCCAATCTCTATTTCTGGTACTACGGCACGCTGGCCATGTATCAATACGGCGGCGAAGAGTGGACTCAGTGGAACAATAATCTTCGTGATCAACTCATCGACATGCAGTCCAACAGTGGCGAGGATGCAGGGAGTTGGGACCCTAAAGATACTTGGGGCGGCTATGGAGGTCGTATCTACTCCACCACGCTGGCGACTCTCTCCCTGGAAGTTTACTACCGCTTCCTTCCCCTCTATCGGCTCGAAGCAGAAAATAATACCGACAACAACAAATGAGCTAGAGGTCAAAAAGTTCGCGACGTCACGTTGATCTCGGCCACTCATTTCGACCAAAGTCCTCAGATTAAACAAAAGTCGTTCACTGGTAGGCCTGTCACAAAGAAGATGCTTCCGAATCCAGACTCACTGGCTCATCGGGTGGAATAGAAGCAGGCTCTTCTGGTATCAGTTGCTCCATCTCCACGAGCGCATTGGCTGCCGCCCGTTGCTCGGCTTCTTTTTTATTCGTTCCCCAGGCTGCAGGAAACTGACGGGCGCCGATCACAGCCGACACTTTGAAATTTTTTGAATGATCAGGACCGGTTTCATCCAGCAACGCATAAAACGGGGTTGCCCCATATTTCTTTTGTGAAAGTTGTTGAAGAATGCTCTTGGAGTTTTTCTCGCCCTGATTTTCCACGATACGCTTGACGTAGCCGACAACCTGACGCGATACAAATTCCTGCGCCGCCTCAAAGCCTGCGTCATAATAAATCCCAGCAATAATCGCTTCAAAGACACCCGCCAGTATCGAATCGGGCAGGTCACGCACCCGATCAATCCCCTTGCCCAGTTTGATCACCTCTTGCAATCCCAGATCACGCGCTAAAATTGCACACGTGGCACGGCTGACAACTTCTGATTTAATCCGCGTCAATTCCCCTTCTGTCGCCTCTGGAAACTGACGGAACAACTGATCACAGACAATCGCTCCCAGAATCGAATCTCCCAGAAATTCCAGGCGTTCATTCGATTCCAGTCTTGTTCGCGCTCCCGAAGCATGTGTCAAACATGTCTCCAGAAGATTCCGATCAGAAAATCGATATCCAATCAGTTGCTCGCACAGTTCTAACACATCGATAATGGGATCGTTCCTCTCTGAATAATCAACTGATTTTCCTCACTTGCATCCTCAAGACTCTTCCCCCGTAAAATCGCAGAACATGAAAATCTCATTTCTTTCATTTTTATAGATTATGCGGAGCTTTCAGAAAACTTTTCAAGCCGGAAGTTGTTCAATCACAAATTTTCAGCAGGCATTTTCAGCCAACCGTCACCGCCATTGACATAGATCGGATGAGTAAAATCGGTCGTATAGACCAGATTCCAACACTGATGGATCGATTTCCCACACAACCCACAACTTGATTGATCGGCGTCAAAGATCAATAATAA
>JBGSVC010000616.1:0-3194 GCA_041753175.1 Planctomycetaceae bacterium | reverse complement strand
GATCAAATGCGCAAAGGGTCTTATAATTTGTACTATTGTCTTTCCAAATCCGTCACAGGTCCGTTTGGGCCTCGTCTATTTTGTGGCCGATTTCTAGGACACGGAACAGTCTTTCAAGATAAAAAAGGACAATGGTGGTCGACGGCGTTCTTCAATGGCAACGTCCCGCCAATTAATCGTCAACAAGCTCGCCAGATGGACATCAGCCAGACAGCCCATTCGCTCAATCAACAAGGCGTGACACTGGTACCATTGGCGGTCAAAACTCTCGCCAACGGAGAGCTTTCCATCACAGCCATCGATCCCGACTATGCACAACCCGGTGCAGACGAATCTCAGAAGTTTGACTAACAACCCGTCTGGTATGTTAGCTCAGTTAGAAACTCCAACGCAGTCCTTTTTGTGGCTCCTCTAAATAAAGTTCAGGTGTTCTATGCTGCGCAATTATTATCAAACTGTAATTTTCACGGCAGCGCTGATCATCTTTGGGCATGAAGGAGTTTCGAATGCTTCAGGACTTGCGCCGGAGCGTCGATTGCAGCCTCTCAATTTTGTGCTCGTGTTCGTCGACGACATGGGCTGGGCTGACTTCTCCTGTTTCGGAAATACAGAAATTCAAACTCCACATATTGATCAGATGGCGCTCGAAGGACTGCGTTTCGAACAGTTTTATGTCAATTCGCCAATCTGCTCTCCCTCTCGGGTGGCAATCAGCACCGGTCAGTATCCTCATCGATGGGATATCACGTCCTATCTCAATAATCGATTGAATAACGAAGAACGCGGTATTGCTCAATGGCTTGATCCGACTGCCCCCATGCTGGCTAGATTTCTCCAGCAATCCGGCTACGCCACCGGTCACTTTGGGAAATGGCACATGGGGGGACAACGCGACGTCGGCGAGGCTCCCCTGATCACCACATATGGATTCGATCAATCCTTGACGAATTTCGAAGGATTGGGTCCACGCGTCTTGCCGTTGCTGAATAAATATGATGGCTCAGATCCGAAAAAGTATGCTCTCGGTTCTGACAAGCTCGGTCATGGTCCCATTACCTGGGAAAATCGTAGTGACGTAACCGCAAGATTCGTCGAGGCGGCTGTTACTTTTATTGACCAATCACAAAAATCGCAGCAGCCATTCTACATCAATGTTTGGCCGGATGATGTCCACTCTCCGTTTTTTCCGCCCGAAGCCAGACGTGGCAATGAAGAAAAACATCAGCTTTATTTAGGTGTGCTCAAGACCATGGATGAGCAACTTTCTGTTTTGTTCGATCGCATCAAAAAGGACCCACAACTTCGTGAGCAAACGGTTGTGTTGATCTGCTCTGATAATGGACCAGAAGGCGGGGCAGGATCTGCTGGTGAATTTCGGGGACACAAAACAATGTTGTTTGAAGGAGGCATTCGGTCTCCCTTGATTGTGTGGAGCCCTTCGAAAATGAATCCGAAAGTCGCAGGAACCGTTAATCGTGATTCTGTTTTGGCCGCCATTGACCTTGCCCCATCGGTGTTGTCGATGGCAGGGGTCAGCGTCCCCGACGACATTGCCTTCGATGGACAAGACCTCTCTGAGACGCTCCTCGGTCATTCGGATCGTTCGCGAACCGCTCCCATCTATTTTCGTCGGCCTCCTGATCGAGACAACGATTCGGGAATCTCCGACCTGCCAGACCTTGCCATCCGCGATGGGAACTGGAAACTGTTGTGCGAATACGATGGTTCAAAAGCTCAACTTTACGACTTAACCAAAGATATTGGTGAAAAACAGAATATCGCCTCACAACATCCCGAACGAGTAACGGAACTAGTTTCCAAACTGGTGTCATGGCATGAATCGATGCCTCAAGACAATGGTGCCACCTATCTCAGAAAAGAGCGTCCGTAATGCACATGACTGTCATGAATTGGCTATCCTCGATGTTGATCGTGTCGTTTGTTTTGCAAGGGCAGATGCTCTGTGCAGACCAGCCGCGCCCGAATTTTCTGTTGATCATCGCCGATGATTTATGCTGGCGCGATCTGGGGTATGAGGGAAACGTTGATATCAAAACGCCTCATCTGGATTTGCTGTGCCAGCAGGGGATGCATCTGACACGGATGTATACACCCGCTCCGACGTGTTCCCCGACTCGCAATGCGCTTTATTCCGGACTGTTCCCGGTCCGTTCGGGTGCATATCCCAATCACACGCGTCTTGATGACGGCATCCACAGCATGTTCACTTATCTCAAACAAGCGGGCTATCGCTGTGCGCTGCATGGCAAAACGCATGTCGGCCCGGCTGCGAGCTACCCGTACGACTATCTGACGGATCAAGATGACGACGACTTGATCTCTGTGCGCGACTACATCGCGCAAACACCACAATCACCCTGGCTGATGGTGGTCGCTTCTCACGAACCCCATTCACCCTGGAACAAAGGCGATCGATCTCTTTACGATCCCGAGACAATTACGGTCCCTTCCTACCTTCATGATAACAAAACCACCCGAGACCTGCTGGCCAGCTATTATCGAGAGATAACGTATCTGGATAACCAAATCGGAACGTTGTTAGACCATCTGGATCAAACGGGGCAAGGCGACCAAACGCTCGTCATTTTTCTCAGTGAACAAGGCAGTTCGTTTCCCTATGGAGGCAAGTGGTCCTTGTATGACAACGGAATCCGCGCATCAGCGATTGCTCGCTGGCCAGGCCGTATACAACCAGGGTCCTCAACGAAGGCACTCATGCAATATGTGGACATACCAGCGACCTTTCTGCAATTAGCAGGTCTCGACCCGACCTCGATCAATACGGGGAGTCGTGACGGGAATGGATCGATGACAATGGATGGCCGGAGTTTTGTCGATGTGCTCATGGGGAAGTCAGATCAACATCGTGATTATGTCTACGCTGAGCACACGACTGTAGGAGTCAACGGCTATCTTGAACCCTATCCCTCGCGTGCAGTCAGAGATGCACGTTACAAGCTGATTCGCAATCTCGCTCCAGAAAATACGTTCACCATTGGTGGCATTCATAAAGGTCAACCCATCACGTCCTGGAAGGACGATGCAAAAACCGATGAGAAGCTGGCTGCCCGAATCGAGTATTTGTTTCACCGCCCCGGAGTTGAGTTATACGATCTGGAAAGTGATCCCTACGAAGACCATAACCTAGCGAGTGATCCCCGATTTGCAGACGA
>JBGSVC010000615.1:0-13469 GCA_041753175.1 Planctomycetaceae bacterium | reverse complement strand
CGTCGCATTGTGCTTCGGCTGTGCTCTGGTTGTTTCAGTCGCCGTTGTCGGGCTGAAGGCCAAGCAGGAGCAAAACAAAGCTCTCAACCTCAAGACTAACATTCTTGATGCATCGGGCCTGTTGACCAATGACGATGGCTCAAGAAAAAATCTCACTGGCAAAGAACTCGAAGAGCTCTACGCCAATAATATCAAGGAAATCGTGATTGATCTCTCCAGTGGAGAAATTGCACCCGATTCACAAGAACTCGCTGACAGCAACTGGGATCCCCGCAGTTCACTGAATGACCCTGAGCAGACGATTCAGATTCCAGCCTCTGAGGATATTGCCACCCTCAAAAAGCGTACCAAGAAAAACTATGTCTTCATCGCAACAGACAACTCCGGGAAACCGTCCACAATCATCGTTCCGATCAAAGGCAAAGGCCTGTGGTCGATGATGTATGGCTTCCTTGCACTCGCTCCTGATACTAAAACCGTCAAAGGGATCACGTATTATGAGCATGGCGAAACCCCTGGTCTGGGGGCGGAAGTCGAGAATCCCAAATGGAAAAGCACCTGGAAGAATAAAGAAGTTCTCGATGAAGACGGCAGTGTTGAACTGGCTGTCGTCAAAGGGGGCGTCAGCCAGAATCCCGAGGTCGCCAAACATCAGATCGATGCCCTCTCCGGTGCTACCATCACCTCACGAGGCGTTCAAAATATGATCGAATACTGGCTCGGAGATTCCGGCTACGGCAAGTTCCTCGAACGATACCGTGAAGGAAAAGTCACCCTATAGCAGACCATTGAGAACATCAATGGGCTGTTCGTACTGATCCAGATTTCTTACATCTCCTGTTGACCGTGTCGATCAACATGTTTTTGGGCACTCTCCCGAGTTGCCCGTTCCAAAGGAACAACTTATGGCTGCCAAAATCACTGTCAAAGATGTGCTCATCGGCCCAATCTTTGCCAATAATCCCATCGCCCTGCAGATCCTGGGGATCTGTTCGGCGCTGGCCGTGACGACTCGTCTGGATAAAGCCATCATCATGTCAATCGGCGTGACACTGGTGACGGCCTTTTCGAGCGCAGCGATCTCTGCAATTCGTAACTACATCCCCAACAGCATCCGCATCATTGTGCAGATGGTCATTATTGCATCGCTGGTGATCGTTGTTGATCAGGTCCTGCGTGCCTTTGCCTACAGTGTCGCCAAGGAACTCTCGGTCTTTGTCGGGCTGATCATCACCAACTGCATCGTCATGGGACGAGCAGAAGGCTTTGCGATGAAAAATGGACCGTGGTTGAGCTTTTGGGATGGCATCGGCAACGGTTTGGGCTACAGCGTCATTCTGGTGACGGTCGGCGTCTTGCGTGAACTCCTGGGCTCCGGAAAACTGTTCGGCTCAATTGAAGTCCTTAAACTTGTCAAAGATGGTGGCTGGTATGAACCCAACGGGTTGATGCTCATGCCTCCTTCTGCCTTTTTCTTGATCGGCATCTTCATTTGGATTTTGCGGACCCTGCGTCCTGAACAAATCGAAACCGAAGGTTAACCATCGAGCGTTAGCGTTTTCGCATTTTATTCTGCCTTCTGTTTCTCATTGACGATAAGCAAGACCATGGAACACTATCTGTCATTATTCGTAAAGTCTGTCTTTATCGACAACTTGGCACTCTCCTACTTCCTGGGGATGTGTACGTTTCTGGCGGTTTCCAAAAACGTCAAAACGGCTCTGGGCCTGGGCATTGCGGTGATGGTGATTCAAGCCATTACAGTTCCAGCCAATAACCTGCTGTATCAGTATATTCTGAAAGAAGGGGCTCTCGCCTGGACGGGCATTTCAGCCCTCGCCACGACAGACCTGAGCTTTCTGAGCTTGATCAGTTATATCGGTGTCATCGCGGCGATGGTGCAGATTCTTGAAATGGCACTCGATCGTTTCTATCCCCCTTTGTATCACGCGTTGGGAATTTTTCTTCCGCTGATCACCGTCAACTGCGCCATCCTGGGTGGCTCACTGTTGATGGAACAAAACCAATACGATTTCGCTGACAGCGTGGTGTATGGAATTGGCTCGGGCTTCGGCTGGGGATTAGCGATCGTGGTCCTCGCTGCGGTGCGTGAGAAAATGAAATACAGTGATGTTCCCGCTCCGCTTCGCGGTTTAGGAATTACGTTCTTTACTGTCGGACTGATCGCATTAGCGTTTATGTCATTTTCGGGAATTTCCCTTTAACAGAGGGTGTTGAATAACGACTTCGTGTCGGCTTTCAACAATCCAATTCAACAGGAACTAAGCGTTGTTATGGTTGCATCCTGTCAACAAACAGCCTTTTAACACGAAACGCCCAATGAAACCTCAGCGGGCTGCCAAGACCAATCTGTGATTGAGGTCTGGGTTTTTCCCAGTCCCAAGATCACAACCTTAAGACTACTCTTCTGATTTACTTCCCCGCAGAACTCACCCCTCTGCAGGTTTTTTCAGTGAAGGTGATTTCTCGATGTTTACCATCCTGACTGGCGTCTTCTTTTTCACAGCGATCGTGGTTGCCCTTGTGGTCATCATTCTGCTGGCTAAATCACAACTCGTCACTTCCGGCGATGTCAAAATCATAATCAATGGCCAGAAGACCATCTCCGTGCCCGCAGGCGGAAAACTTCTCAGCGCCTTGGCTGCAGAGAAAATCTTTGTTTCCTCTGCCTGCGGCGGTGGGGGGACCTGTGCCCAGTGTAAAGTGAAAGTGCTCACCGGCGGCGGTGATATCCTCGCGACCGAGCAGGGCCATATCAATAAAAAAGCAGCCAAGGAAGGTGTTCGACTTTCCTGTCAGGTCGCCGTCAAGCAGGATATGGAAATCGAAGTTCCCGAAGAAGTCTTCGAAACCAAGAAGTGGGAATGTACGGTCAAGTCCAACAACAACGTCGCGACCTTCATTAAAGAATTTGTCTTGCAACTTCCTGAAGGGGAAGAAGTCGACTTCAAAGCCGGGGGTTATATTCAAATCGAAGCCCCGCCGCATGTTGTCAACTACAAAGAATTCTCGATCGAACCCCGTTTTCACGAAGACTGGGACAAATTCAACATCTGGCGATTCGTATCCAAGGTTGATGAGCCTGTCATCCGCGCGTATTCCATGGCCAACTATCCTGGCGAAAAGGGCATCATCATGCTCAACGTCCGGATCGCTTCGCCTCCCCCACGTGCTCCCGAGGGTACACCTCCGGGAAAGATGTCGTCCTATATTTTCAGCCTCAAGCCGGGCGACAAAGTCACGATCTCTGGCCCGTATGGTGAGTTTTTCATCAAAGATACCAAATCGGAAATGGTCTACATCGGCGGTGGAGCGGGCATGGCTCCGCTGCGCAGTCATATCTTCGAACTTCTCAAAGGACGTGGAGAGAAGAACCGCAAGATTTCGTACTGGTATGGCGGACGCAGCAAACGGGAGCTGTTTTACATCGACGAGTTTGAAGCACTCGAAAAAGAGTTTCCCAACTTCAAACTCAATATCGCTCTTTCCGAGCCGATGCCCGAAGATAACTGGACCGGCTACAAGGGCTTCATTCACCAGGTGCTGTTAGAAAACTACCTCAAAAACCACCCTGCTCCCGAAGACATCGAATTTTACATTTGCGGACCGCCCATGATGAATCAGGCCGTTTTCAAAATGCTTGATGACCTCGGCGTCGAGCCATCTAACATTGCCTACGACGACTTCGGCGGTTAAGGCCTGTCATCTCCTTGAAACCATATAGCGCTTCCGAAGTTTCGGAAGCGTTTTTTTGTCGACCACATCGAAGGCCCAATTGAAATCTAACGGGCTGCCATGTGTCGCTTATCGCCTCGGACGGGATAACGCCGTCTCCTGATGGTTATTCACTGGCGTCCTGACTGGCATCCAGAGGAGTCGCTACTGGCGTGTGGTTGCGAAACCGCCGAACGAGTTTTCTCAATGGGGCTGCATAGGGAGTCTGTTTGACGTAGGACTTCCCTGCACACCAGGTCTGTTTGACCAGTCGATTGAGTGGATTGAAATCGTACGTACCTTCAAAAAGCGTGTCGTGTCCGGTCGACAGTGACGTCTTGGCACGGGCGTCTCCCCAGCCGAGTTCCAATCGCTGGAATCCCCGGCTACACAGATGCTCGATCGTCAACATGTCCAACACCAGCCCTGGAGAATGTGTCATCACAGCGGGGTTGGGATCGTAAGTGCAAATGAAGGCATGTGATGCAGTCAGCGTATTGATCAGATATAAGACGGCGACCGTTTGGTCGTCGAGGACGAGTTTGAGTAACTGTCCTTGAAAGTTGGCACGTTGCTCATGCAGCATCGCGCGTAAGACAGGAACCGTCCACGGTGTTTGGAAAAAGTTGAACTCCTGCATGGCTGCCAGTTGATTGACTTTGGTTTCAACCATCCAGTCGAGATCATCCTCGGCGTTAGCAAACGGGACAAACGCGACGGAGCTGAATCGTTTTTCCAGTTTGCGATATTTCTGACGTGACTGTTTCATCTTGTTGGATCCGGCCGCCTGTTTGTCTTTGCAGTATTGCTCAAAGCCCCCTTCCAGATTGAGCACCTGGCTGGGCCCCTGGCCATAATGAAATGACGTTGTCTGAGGATGTGAGGCGACCAGTTTGGTAAAGTTCCAGGACTTCACGCGAGATTGTCTGAGAAGCTCCGTCAAATCAAGTGGGACATCAGGCTCTGCAATGATCCCCTCGTAGCCGGAGAAATTCAGTCCCGGAGCAAGGGCACAGTTGCGCAAGGAACGTGTGAAGGGGAAAAATCCGACCGGTTTTCCCCCCTGCTCAATGACGGTCACTTCGACATCGGGTCGATGTTCGGCCATGATCTGAGTAAAGCGTGGATGGAAAAACGGACTGGCATAAACTGGAGTCTTCTGCTGGATCATCTCCCAGCATGACAACTCATCTGTCGTTAACTGATTGACATTCTTGCAGATATATTTTGTGACCGCAGCGATCATGTGGTAACCTTTATAGGGAATGGGAGGGGACGGTTCACGTGCCGCTCCAATCGATCAGCGTTGTCAGGAGAGAGTTTCTCCTTTGTCTAATGATGCGACATAATTTGTTGGCAAGCAGGAGGGAGGCTTCAATCTTCCTGCAATCTTCAACACATCCGGGCAGATGTTCGGATCGTTCCGGAATGATTCCGGTTTTCAACATGATCATGGTCAGATTTTGACCGACCTCGGCACGATCGATGCACTCAACTCATTCTGGCAGATCACTTTTTGACTGTCGACCCGATCCGTTTTGGCATGCTCTCTTCAAAAGGACTCTTCTATGGCTTCCTCCACGACTTCAAAACAAACGGCTTCTTCCGTCAGTTGGATTCTTGTTGCTGATCGGGCACGAGGGTTTTTGTTTCGCTGTGATGGCAACAAATATGATGAGATGAAGCTCGTTAAATCTTTGGATCATCCCGAAGGAGCTGCAAAACCTCAGGAAGTCAATTCCGACCGTCAAGGGCGATTCATGGGTGATGATGGAGCCCATGTCTCGGGAGATCCAGAAACTGACCTGCGTCACAAAACGGCTGAAGACTTTGCCATGATTTTGACGGATCTGTTGGAAAAAGGCCGTCAGCAGAACGAATACCAACAGATCATTGTCTTTGCTCCGCCATTGCTATTGGGAGAACTACGGAAAAAACAAAGCCGACTGGTTGCAGACCTCATTACACGCGAATTTGATATCGAAATTGCCAATCTACCCCAGCATCAAATGCAACAACACATCATCAAATCACTTTCTGGTTCTTGAACCTCTCCTGAAAATCGAATACGTGTCGGTAAATCCGAATCCTCTGCTAAAAAACAGGAATGATCGAACACAAAGCGACTTGCCATCGAGCGACAAAACATCAATACTGACAGATATCACTGATGTCTGTGGCCGACACGCTTTAGAATTCTTTCCGTTCCTTTCAGTGACCAACCCAGAGGTTCTCGGAGTCAGTCATGTTGAATCGTCGTACGTTTTTAATGTCGACCGGTGCTGCCGGTGGTTCTTTTCTGGCATTGAATTCTTTGGCTGCTCAGTCGTCAATGGAGGCGCCTCCCAAAGAGATGCTCAATGTGGCTTTCGTCGGCGTGGGCAATCAGGGCATTTCATTGCTGACCAGGCTTCTCACTTGGAATCTGGCGCGCGTTGTTGCCGTCTGTGATACCAATCAGGGGAGCTTTGGTTATCGCGAGCCCAACCACTTCTACGGGCGTGAACCTGCCGCTGATCTGGTCAACGAGCATTATAAAAAACTGGGAATTGCCAGCGACTGCAAAGCGTATGCAGATTTTCGCGACGTTCTTGCGGATGCCTCGATCGATGCCGTCTTCCTGGTCGTTCCTGATCATTGGCATGCGACGATGTCGGTCCTGGCTGCCGCTGCCGGCAAACACGTCTACTGTGAAAAACCATTGACGCTGACGATCGCCGAAGGTCAGCAAATGATTGACGCCGTCAATAAATACGGCATCACTTTGCAGACCGGAAGCCAGGAACGCAGCAACCCGATTTCGAAATTCGTCTGCGAACTCGTCAAAGCCGGTGGTATCGGGAAAGTTCATCGGGTCTTGACGACGATTGGTTTCAACAACAAAGACAGCCCACCACCGGGTTGGCAACCCGATCCCGTTCCCCAGACATTCAACTACAACATGTGGCTGGGCCCTGCTCCAGAGGCTCCTTATCATCATGACCGCTGTTTGTATCGGTTCCGTTTCAACTACGACTACTCGGGCGGGCAAATCACCAATTTCGGTGCTCACTGCAACGACATGGCTCACTGGGGTTTGGGCATGGATCGGAGTGGTCCTCACAAAATTGAATGCCTGGAAGCAGAATTCCCGGTCGCGGGGAGTCTGTTTAATACCGCTCTGAAATCAACATTTCGATGCGAGTATGAAAACGGCGTTGAACTCATCTGTGCCTCCGGGTCGCCAAGCGTGCAGACACGCTTCGAAGGGGACGACGGCTGGATCCTCACCGGTTATGGCGAAACAACAGCGTCGCGTCCGGAACTTCTCAAGGGCCTTCCCAACTACGACAAACGAAAACAGATTGATCCTCACAGTCTCCATATGAAAGATTTCCTGGAAGCAATTATCGAGAAACGTTCTCCCGTTGCTCCCGTCGAAGTCGGCCATGCCTCTGCTACCTTGTGTCACCTGGCCAATATCGCGATTCGTTGTTTTCCTACTCACGGTCGTGAATTACTCACCTGGGATCCCGTCAACCAGACGTTCCCGAATCATCCAGACTGCAACGCCGAAATGTCGCGTCCACAACGTGAAAACTGGGGCTAATCAATCGAGTGTTCATCCTTCAAGGGATGGCTTGGATTGCGATCACTCTCGTTTGCGTTCGACTCCTGATGGCGATCAACCTTGTGCAGAACGGTTCCCGAAAAGAAGGAAGGCTCATCGATGCATCCCCTGATCACTCGTCGTCAGTCGCTGCAAATTCTGGCGACGTCATCGCTGACACTCGCCGGCGGCTGGCTTTCAGGAGTTGCCATACAAAGCCCATCTCGACTGGGTCCGGTTTGCGCATTTGGCAAGCATTTGCAATGGCTCAGTTATGAAGAGGTCGCGGCGTTTCTGAAGGATCACGACTTCGATGGTCTTGAAGCAACGGTCCGCAAAGGGGGACAGATCAAACCCGAACAGGTGGCCGAGGAACTTCCCAAACTTCATGCTGTGCTTCAATCACGCGGGCTGCAACTGCCGTGCATCGTGACTGACATCAATGCAGTCGATTCGCCCTATGCGAGGACGGTTCTCGAGGTGGCGGCCAAACTGGGAGTCGTGCAGTATCGAATGAATTATTACCGGTATGACGTCAAAGAACCGATCAAGGCTCAGCTTGCCGGTTTTCGTTCTCAACTCAAAGAACTCGCCGCTTTGAATGCAGAACTGGGAATTCAGGCAGTTTATCAGAACCACGCCGGGGCCAACTATGTCGGGGGATCGAACTGGGATCAATGGGAACTGCTTGAGGGGATTGACGTTGATCATGTTGCAGCCGCTTTCGATCCACGTCATACCGTCGCAGAAGGGTCGGAGTCATGGCCTGTACGCTGGAAACTGCTACAGGATAAAACGCGAACGCTCTACCTCAAAGATTTTCGCTGGGAGGGGGGCAAAGCAGTGCATGCTCCCCTGGGTCAGGGAGATGTGCCCCACGAGTTCTTCCAGCGTGTGCTGACCGAATGCCAGCCCGGGATTCCGGTTTCAATTCATGTCGAATATGTCAGCAGCAAAGATCAATCTCTGCAACCAGACGCGATGGAAGCACTCGCGAGCGATCGACAATTCCTCAAAAAACACTTTGGCGTTTAACAGCGCGTTGAATATTCCGCGAGCTGCATGATTCAAGGTGTCAAACATTTACAACTCCCTGCTTTAGGCGTTCGTGACAGGCTGTCAGCAGGACAGGCAATCGACACAAGACCAGATGTCGTCAAGCCAGCTCTTGGGACGTTTTGGGGCAGTTTTCGGAACCACGAGTGACCCCGGCGACTGCATGTTGAAGGGTAAAAGAACGCGATTTGTCCGCTCGCGTGATGAATTGACGTATACAGCTTTGCGATTATTGCGTGGAAACCCTGCCAAAGAGGCCATCGCACATTCGATACAAACTGAATTAATAGAATGTTATGGCGAATCCCATGGTGATTCTGCAAAAACTCACGGTCTGCTTTTTGTTGTGAGCTAACTTTGAGGAGTGAAGCGATGATGCGTTCAAACGTATCATCAACCGAATGAAGTGTTCGCACCTCGATAAGACAATCAGGTCCCTGCAAAGGAACTAGCCGTGGCAAGTGATCCGTGGAGTCGTCCAACGATTGATGATTTGAAGAAAGTTCTCGACAGTATTGGTAAGAAAGACTACGCCGATAGTCGTTCAGCCGAGCGTCTGGAACTCTCAATTCCAGCCGAGATCATCACCTCACGTGGCAATACTGTTTCTGCGGTGACGCGCGAGATTAGTCGCTTTGGGATTGGGATGTTACACAAAGGTGCCATTCAACCGGGCAATGCCACGGTGAAAATGTTTTCCGACAGCCAGGAATTTGTTTATCAAGTGAAGATCAGTTGGTGTCAGGCCTGTGAGAACGGAATGTTTATCAGTGGGGGGCAGTTTCAGGAACAGGAAAACCTGGCATAAGCAAGAGGCCTGAAATCGGGTTATTGCGGGCAAAAAAGTGCCATTTTGAGTCAAGTTGGGGATGGGAGTTTTCGATCCGGGCCGCTGTCGAGCCTGGCAATCGAGTATGTGACGGATGTCAACTACGTGGTGAGGCCAGTCATAACGGTTATAGCCAGCATGTGTGTTGTAGGTCAGTAAGGACCAGCCAGAAACAGAGATTCTATCAAAACGGCTGTGATTGGGCAGACCAACGATTCGATAGGTATCATACGGCGGTCGGCAAGAATGCCTGGCGGGCCTGGCAGTGGGCATCTTTTAACCTTATCAACAGGTTTTGAATGTGCTGTCCTGCAGAAATGTGAAATTACTTTCGAAGCGCTGTGCGCACCGACTTGCAGAGAATCATGGATTGAGGCGATCTGCGTTGGACCTGGTGAGTTTCAGGACTGAAACTTGCGTCAGCATCATGACAACTACGTCGATTCCTTCATCAGGGATCTCGTGACTGTGATGATGTTTTGATCGTACCGATGACGAGGCAACATGGATTTGCAACGGATACGTCAGGAATTTGGACTTCATCGCATTGATCGCTGGATACTGATATTCAGCCTGGTCACGCTCCCGTTTCTGGCATATGAGTCCACACAATTAAAATCCAATAACGATGTGCAGACGTGGTTGCCGACCCACTCGCCCGTTCGAGACACCTACGAGCAATTCAAGGCTGACTTCGGGAACGATGACTTTGTCATTCTGGGTTTCCCGATTCCCGATTTCGATACCTCTGCCATCGAAGCCATTGCCCGTCGCCTGGAGCATTTGGACATTGTCGAGAAATGCCAGACCAGTCAGACGATGACGTCAACGTTGGCGGGATTTGGTCTGAAGGACGACGAAATCGCCGAGCGGCTCAAAGGTCTGACGCGCTCGCGTGAAGATGCCTATGAAGCCATCCTGATCTATCCTGATTCCGCAGGACATTCATCCCGCCCGACTGCCTTGATGTCGGGGATCCATGAGGTGCTCGATTATTGTCTGGTCGATGAAAACACGATCCTGATGGCTGGTGGACCAGTCGTTGTTGAAGAACTCGATCGATTGGGAGGAAAAGATTCCAGTCAGACATTTTTCATGATCACGCTGGTGATCAGTGGTTGTATTTTGCTGCTCTATCTGCGTGATCTCAAAATCACGTTAGGAATTCTGGCAGTGACGGTCTGGGCCATCAGCCTGACCATGGCATGTGTGAAATGGACCGGTGGTGAAATGAATTTCATCATGGGAGCGTTGTCGGTGATGATCATGGTCTTCACACTCGCCAACGCCATTCATCTGTTGCATTACTACATCAACGGCAAGCAACAAGGCGATTCAACGTGGGCTATCGTCCGACATGCGTTTCAGCCGTTTTTCCTGGCAGCGATCACGACGATCGTCGGGCTCAGCTCGCTGGGTCTGAGCGATATTGCACCCGTCAGACAGTTTGGCTACTCCGCTTCAGCGGGGTGTGCGATCGCGCTCTTTGCAGGTTTGGTGCTCACCCCCTGTGTCTACAATCAACTCAATCTCACCGGCCTGTTATTGCGTGGGCATGATGAGCACAACCGGTTTGATTTCTATGAGCGCATCCTAGCCCATCGTGTGAAAGCAGTCTCCCTGACCGTTTGCCTGGTGCTCGCAGGAGGTCTGGGTCTGCCCAGAGTACAGACCCACATTGAGCCTTTGGACTTTCTGCCGGTATGCAGCAAAGTTCGCTGTGACCTGCTGGCAGTCGAAAAGCATTTCGCACCGACTGATGTCATCGAAATGGTCATTGATTTTGATGGTCAGCCTGGAGAATTTCTGGATCGCCTGCGGGTCGTGCAGCAGTTGCATGCCAAGGTCAGCACTCATCCCAACGTCCAGTTAGTAACATCGGCCTCGACCGTCTTTCCTGAACAATTACCGACAGATTTGTCGGGCGTCAGCCAGTTGCTCAAGGCCGCCAAATGCGAGCAGGGCAATCAATGTGATCATGTCACAGCCGATCAACGCTTCTGGAGAATCAGTGCCCGCATCAATGAGCGGGATGTGAACCGTCAGCAGCAAATTATCGACGATCTGCAAGCGATGACGGCTGGTCATCATTTGACATTCACCGGCTTGACGCCATTATTGAAATCAGCACAGTTGGAAATCTTTCAAGGTTTCTGGGAGAGTTTTACAGCCGCGTTTGTGATCATCAGTCTGATCATGATCGTTGGATTGCGATCAATCCGATTGGGTTTGCTGGCGATGCTGCCCAACGTCACGCCAATTGCGATGGTGTTTGGTTTACTGGGTTGGGCCCGGTTTCCGATAGATATCGGTATGATGATGACGGCCAGCATTGCCTTGGGAATTTCAGTCGACGGCACGTTTCACTTTATGATGAACTACCAGAAGGCCCTTAAAGAGGAGCCTTTTAATCGCAGTCAGGCAGCGTGGCTGGCATTGAATCAATCGGGCAATGCGATCGTGCAGGCCACCGTGATCTCAAGCCTGGGGATGGTCGCGCTGTTGTTCAGCCCGTTTGGACCGACATTTCGTTTCGGGATGATGATGTCGTCGATGTTGATGACGGCGTTGGTGGGAGGAATCGTCTTTCTGCCAGCGATGTTGTGTCTAGGTTGCCAATGCTTTTTTGGCTATCAGAGCAAGCAGGATAAACAAATCCTGATGTTTGAAACGATGCCCGCGGGGCGTCAAAATGAGCAATCTATCGAGGTTGAGAAGCCTCCGATTGCAGCGGCTGGCTAAATCCCATAACCATATATTTGATAGCTCGTTATGTTATTTTATGCTCTTTGTCAAAGGAGAATGCACAAAAATCTTGAGATTTCTCGATTGTCAATCCGTGTGTGGATTGGTTAACGTAATTAATTGCTATTTTGCAATCTAACGATCATCGATGGCTGGGTACGCTTTTCTGATGATCATTTTTAGCATTAAACGCCACCATCATCGTCAGCGAAACGGGAAGTATCCTTTTCGAGAGCAGACGGTCTGTAGGGTTTGACTGTCGAAATTCATGGGCTGATTGTCTGCGCGGAATCTGCGGTCTGGTTTTGAACACCAGCTTGGCAGGTCTTTGTTGATGATCAGGTTCTATCAAATATTCGAAATTGAATCTGCTGTGGCGCATTAAGAAAGTGTGAATTCTTCTATGAACTATCTGCTCATGACGGGAGCGACGGGCTTACTGGGACGTTATCTAGTGCGAGATCTCCTCTCCGCTGGAGTACCATTGGCCGTGATTGTGCGTGGGTCGCGACGAACATCCGGTAAAGACCGCGTCGAAGCCATGATTCAATATTGGGAGAACGAACTCAAACGTGAACTTCCCCGACCGATTGTCTTAACAGGAGATCTTACTGAGCCGATGCTCGGCCTTTCAGCCTCAGATCAGGAATGGGTTGCCAGCAATGCCGAATCGGTGTTGCACAATGCAGCGAGCCTCTCGTTTGTCAGTACAGGGCGTGACAGCGAGCCCTGGAAATCCAACGTCGATGGAACACAGAATGTCCTGGATCTGTGTGAGTTTGCCAAGATCCGCGAATTCCATCATGTCTCGACGGCTTATGTCGCCGGTCTGCGGGAGGGGAATTGCCTTGAGACCGAAGTCAATGTCGGACAAGCCTTCGGAAATCCCTATGAGGAAAGCAAAGTGATGGCCGAGGAGATGGTGCGTGCTCCAGGCCGGTTTGACAAAGTAACGGTCTATCGACCGGGGATCATCATCGGGGATTCGGTCAACGGCTTCACAACGACATTCCACGGTTTTTATGCGGCTTTGCAATTAGCGCACACAATTCTCAATGCCATCGGCGTTGCCAATGAAACGGGCATGGTCTTTAATGGCAAGGCCCGTTTGACTCTCGATGGAACCGAACATAAAAACCTGGTGCCCGTCGATTGGGTCTCTGAAGTGATGACACACATCCTGACGGAGCCTAAATTTCATGGACAGACCTACCATCTCACCCCTCGTCATCCCGTCACAACCCGCTTACTGCGAGAAGTCTTGCAGGCGTCGTTGGGCTTCTATGGTGCAGAGCTGGTCGGCCACAACACCACGATTGAAGATCCCAACCAAGCTGAAGAATTGTTCTACGAACACATTCGCGTTTACAATTCTTATTGGCGCAATGATCCGAAATTTGATACGACGAATACGCGACGTGTCGCCGGACACATTCCTTGTCCGCATATCGATTTTGAACTGCTCATGCGACTCTCGCAGGCAGCCATTGACCTGGGATTTGGCTGGAAAGACAA
>JBGSVC010000614.1:0-5654 GCA_041753175.1 Planctomycetaceae bacterium | reverse complement strand
CCAGACAGATTGCAAGTGATTGACAAGAGTCTTTTAGTTTCTCAGCATTAAAAGGATCAAGAGCATCAAGAAAGTTCTTTCGATCTAGGCTACATGGACCCGGAGGGCTACCATTATCTTTGCCACACCAACCAGATTTTTTGCCTCTGGGACCGCTCGGCAATGTTCTTTTAGAACATCTATTTCGACAATCTGATTTTCCAAAGTCTGGGCCTTTAGTTAACGCGCAACAAGCTGCTGGGTCTTTAATTCCACCAGTCGCTGTCGTATTACAGGCTACTGTGACATTTTTTTCATCTGTACTGCCCGTCGGATTGCCATCGTTATCAGTGCATTTAGCTTGAAAACCACAACAAGATGCATAAACCGCGTTGCCATACGGGTCAGTAGAATTGTTCAAAAAGTAGTTGCCGTAAAAATTCTTTCCGTCAACGTAATTTAAGCGATCCCTCCCCACAAACCTGCCCACCCCGCTGTGGTAGTAGCGGGCGCGGAAGTAATCGAGACCGGTTTCTTTGTCGAACTCGCGGCTGGTGAACCGGGTTTCCCAATCGTAATCGCTGAGGCCGTCGGAGTCGAATGCAAAATTTGGATCGAGGACGCTTGACTTCCCATACGGGTCATACAAAAACCGCTCCACCACCGCCCCCGTCCCATCTGTGATCGCAACGACATCATACGTCACATCCGTCATCGCATACAAGGTTTCATCGAGAGAACCATTGGCATCGGTGTCTCTCGTTCTCATGATGAGTTCATCGATGTAGTTCGTCCCCCACGTGAACTGCCTCTCGGCGGTCGTCCCGCTATCCACCCGTTCTTCGATCACTTGGTCCTTGCCGGGGGTGTGATATTTGTGGCGGGTTTGCGAGAGTGACCCGCCGGTGTAGAGTTTCTTGACGACCCGCCGGTTCATGCCGTCGTACTCGTATTCGACCACCGTGTTGGCCCCGTCGAGGACTTTGACGAGCCTGTGAATGATTTATCTTAACGTTGGGTCAATTATCAAATCATCTGATAACTTGCCAAAAGTGTAGTCAGTGAGAGGACGTCCGAATGCTTGAATGAGTTCTGAACGAAGTTCTTGTAAATCATCTACTGAGATGCCGTTAGAATCTATGTGAGCAAATCCTTCTGGATCTCGACTAATAGTAATTTGATCGAGTATTCCACATCGATTAGCAACAGATATTATTATTTTCGACTGCGCACGATATCGAACATCAAATAATAAATAATTCTGATAGATACCACCCGCCAAAAAACTAATTGGCAGCCCTATAATAAAAAAAGCCAATAAAGATATTTGTTTCAAATTAATTCGGGACATTAAATAATTCCGTAAATATTATGGACAACCGATATATCGATCACCAACTTTACAAGTGTTATCTATGCGACGTATAATTTCTGGTGGATCTCTTCTACCGGTATCTAAAGTCTCTATTATGGTTCCCTTGCATGGTCCATATTCACAAGACTTTTCACATCGTGCTCCACTTGGAGTTGCGAAGAATTCGTCTCCGTGAGGAAAATCGCGTAAATGTCAGTAGTACCGCACACTGTAGTACCTGTCGTATCTGCCAACCTCTGCAAGAAATCTTTACCATCACGTATTACTGTGCCGCTATCGATATACTAACCAGATACTAAAAACGCACGTATGTCGGTAACAGCATTCGAGCAAGATTTCGATGTTATAGCCTCAACGAGTTTTGCCAATTATGGATCAGTAGTTATGTTTTCGGTTTTCATAGTCCCATCAGCAATTGAACCTGGAAATCCATGTCCAGTAATTATTATCTTATCAATACACCGACCTGGTGGCATTCTACCGATTTTATCAATTGGTGAATCTTAATTTGGGTTTGTTTTGTCTACTCGAATTTTGATATCGCATCCCAGTTGATTAAAGGTTGTCCCGACAGATGAAACAAAGTCTTCAGGAAAAATTATTATAATAGTGATTTCACCCGGAGGATGCGGACCTTTCCCATCAAACCCGGGTTCTTCCCAATATCCAAATGGGTCAATACTTCATGGCACAAAATACCCCGCGTAAGCATTCATGCCGTCGGGATACTCCAGTGGATCGCGATTGACAAACCTGGCGACGCCGCTGTGGTAGTAGCGAGCGCGGAAGTAATCGAGGCCGGTTTCTTTGTCGAACTCCCGGCTGGTGAACCGGGTCTCCCAATCGTAATCGCTGAGGCTGTCGGAGTCTAATGAAAAATTCGGATCGAGGACGGTTGACTTCCCATACGGGTCATACAAAAACCGCTCCACCACCGCCCCCGTCCCATCTGTGATCGCATACAAGTCTCGGAGGATACGGAGTGGGGAAGGAAGCGCTAGGGATTAGTCGGGATTAATGACGTTTAAACAAAAGAGATTTTCTTCCGGGTCGATGGGTAAAATGTGGACGTGTTTTGGCGTAGCGGCTCACACAGAGGTTCGCCCTCCCGGCGGAGGGGGTAGGGAGGAGTGGGGCGTTTGGGGGATCGGAGGGAGAGTTTGGGGGTTAGTTTTGCGGTGGATTTTCGCTGCCCCAGCGTCGTCCTAACTGGTGGTCGATTTCGAGGTGATCACAGACGCGGGCGACGACAAAGTCGACAAGATCCAAAATCGATTCAGGCTGGTGATAAAATCCTGGCATTGCGGGCAGGATGATGGCTCCTGCGCGTGCCAGGCTGGCCATGTTTTCCAACTGGATAACACCCAAGGGGGTTTCTCGTGGGACGAGGACTAATTTTCGACGTTCTTTCAGATGGACATCTGCAGCGCGATGGACCAAATTTCCAGAAAGGCCGTGGGCCAGATTTCCCAGGGTCCCCATCGAACATGGACAGATCGCCATGCCTGCGGTCTCGAAGGAACCACTTGCAATCCCAGCCATAAAATTCTGGTAGTGATGCACCACGATCTGGCCGGGGGGGTTTGATTGGGAAGATAAGCAGCGATCGCCGAAGATTTCGTTCAACTTAAAATCTGCCAACGTCATTGTTTTCAGATTGAGGTCCAAGCCGAGTTCTGTTTTGGCCACGACAGAGAACGAGGGGCTTGCGGTAAGGTGAAGTCGCCGACCGGCGGCGATGGCGGCGTCAATGAGTCTGAGTCCATAAATGGACCCGCTGGCGCCTGTCAGGCCAATGACGAGATCTTTCATATAGGTCTTTATGTTCCCAGGGTCGGTTTTCTTGCGATGTAGAGACTTGCGATTCCGAATGTGAGTGGACGACATTCGACTTTTTCAAGACCGATCGATTCCAGTAATTCAACCATTTTCTTGCCGTAGGGAAACTCCGCGACTGAATCCGGAAGGTAGTTGTATGCGGACTGATTATTTCTGGCCAGCATCTGCCCCAGTCGAGGTAGTACATTTCGAAAATACCAGCCGTAACCGGCACGGATGACGGGATTTGCGGGCATGGAAAATTCGAGGATGACCAATCGACCTCCGGGCAGACAGACACGTTTCATTTCTTCCAGGCCGATGAGTGTTTGTGCGACATTTCTGAGTCCGAAGGCGACGGAGACGATTTGGAAGCGATTTTCTTCAAAGGGGAGTTCCATGGTGTCTGCCTGCTGAAAAACGACGGGTGCGTCATCTTCGGAAGATTTCAGTTTTTCATACTTGAGGTCTGCGTGTGCGAGCATTTGTGGGGTGAAGTCTGTGCCGAAAACGGGGATCTTTTTTTTGCCTGCGTTCCAATAGGCCAGTGCCAAATCTCCTGTCCCTGTGCAGACATCGAGGATGGGGGCATTGCCTTCGGGTTTGGCGACGCGGATCGTGTAGTTTCTCCAGAGGTAATCCGTCCCACCTGACAGGAAATGATTCATGAAATCATACCTGTCGGCAATTTCGCCAAACATTTGCTGCACACGTTCGCCTGACTTATCGACCGTCATTTGGTTTCTCGCGTTCTCCTGAAAACTGACACATTTCCGAGTAGACAACGGCGCCGAGTCTCGGGATTGTTCTTCTCCAACCGTATTTTATGACCGACTTAACTGATTCCATTTCAATTCAATTTGTTGACGAACGTCGTCTGGCAAGTGTTGCCCCATTTGAGAGGCGAGTGGTCTATTTTCGCTGGGGAGTTTGCGAGTGGCGTCGATGCCCAACAGGCTCATCTTTTGGCCGGGTTGGAACCGGGGGTCTGCCTCATGACTGATTCCAGGAGTGGTGATATAATCATGATCGGGATCTGCATGTGAGCAGATCTGCTGCATGACTTGCCCGGTTTGACGGATATCGACATCGTCGTCGACTCCTACAATCTGCATGGGGGTGATGAGGTCAGGCATGCCCCACAGTGCGTGTAAGACTCTGACCATCTCAAAGGGACGACGTTTTTTGATGGAGACGATCAGCCAGCGTCCTGCGGCATGTTTGGGAAAATGGACATCGATGATCTCAGGATGCTCGACCTGCAAGACACATTTGAGCAGGCGTTCCCACAATCTCAAAGATGCGCCCAATTCTGTTGCCTGAGTGTCCACCGGCTTCGTTAAAAAAAGAGGGTTGGGGCGTTGTGTCATACACCCGATTTTCATAATGGGGCATTCCCTTTCTCCGAGGAGAATGCCATGAGCGTGTGCTACGGCGCCGGTGCGAATCGTCGCCATTTTGGGATCGATCATCCCTTCGAGCACAATCTCCGCCCGGGCTGGGACGAGAAGGTCAGACGTTCGGCAACGGACCAACTCCACAGGTACGCCACTTAAGATCCCCGCCAGTAAATAGGGATGCTCGACCTGCAAGGCGGACCAGCGTAACAATGCCTCGACACTTGGCGGACCTCCAAACGACACGCTGGCAGCGATCGGTTGCCCTCGACGTTGCATGCGTCCCCAAAACTCTTCCAGGATACTTGTTTGTTCCCAGCGCAGGGCCAGGTGTTGTCCATCCAGCGGCAAAACTGGAAATTCACTGACCAACTGCTGTCCCGTCTCTGGATCAATACAACTCCATTGACCACATAAAAATGCAGGTCCGGATTCACCAACCCAGTTACGAATCCAGGGGAGGGTTGTCACATCGACATCCCGCCCGACTCGCACGACATACTGACACTCAGCCTCCTTGACGACCACAGGCATGAGGCGTTGATATCCTGCGCGACGTTTCATCTCTTCGAAACGTCCTTGCCAGCTCCCGGGAAGATCACGGCTCAAAAACTCACGCAATCGAGTTTCAATCTCTTCAACCTGCTGAGCGCCAAAGGCCCAGACAAGGCGTTGCAATTCTGAAAAGAGGTTTGTGACGACCGGGAGCGGGCTTTCTGCGACCCGGTCAAAGATGAGGACTGGGCTTAAGGTGTTCTGGCTCGATAAGTCCCAACGCCGACTTAGTTCGGTGAGTTCAAAGTTGGCGCTGACCAGCCCGTCCACACGTCGGAGTTGGTGTCGATCTTGCAGGAATCCTAAAAATTCGCCCAGACTTCCCGGAGCCATTGATATCCTGCATTTTCACCGTGAGCCAAATTGCTCAGGCAACACACGTCACCTGGATTTTCCAAGTTCCATTAGACTCAAACTCAACCCAACTGACAAGTTACACCGACCTGAACTTGGCGATGAATTCTAGTGCGGGCAAGCGGATGAGTGTTGGCTGGTTAACAGTCTGTTGAAAACGTGAAAACGCGAATCGT
>JBGSVC010000613.1:0-3097 GCA_041753175.1 Planctomycetaceae bacterium | reverse complement strand
AGCGCTGGTGTGGCGCTGAGGGAGTTGAGAATCTAATGACGCTCAGCGATCACCGCAGCGGTGATTTTGGTACGAGTTATGGTGTGCTGATCAAAGGGGGAGGACTGGATCGGTGTCACTGCCGGGCTATTTTTGTGATTGATCCAGCCGATAAAATCGTGCATGTGGAGTACGTCAGCGAGATCGCCAGCGAGCCGAATTATCAGTCGGCGATTCAGGTTGTGAAATGAGCGATAGATCTTTTCTACGATTTTAAGATCTTATGAGCAGATCAAGAGGACGTTTGGACGTCCTCTTTTTTTTGAATTCAGAATAGCCATTCGGCTTGCTGTGTTGTTATTGGATCGTTTGGAACTGATTCCGAGATGAATCTTTTATATTGCCATTGAGGCAGGGATGGAAGGCGTTTTCAGGCATGATGGAGGGCTTGAGTTCCGTTGTGCCAGTAGAGTTGGTTTCGACCCTGTCTTTGGGAGTGTCGCAGGGCGTCGCTGGCACGTTGGAGTGCAAACGTGGGCGTGTCGGTTTTTGAGAGGGATGTTAAACCGAAGCTGGCAGTCATGAGGATTTCACGTTGTCCATTGCTGAGGTGGAAGCGTTGTGACCGAACTGCGTGTCGAATTTGATCGGCGATGTTCCGGGCGATGGTGAGTTCGGCACCGGGCATGATGATGGCGAATAGATCGTCCGAGGAATGGCAGACGAGATCTTCTTCGCGCGACTGTCCCATTAACAGTTTTCCCAGGGTCTGCAACAGAAAATCACCTTCGGGATGTCCATACCGGCTGGCCAGTTGTGCGAATTTATCGATTTGAATGAGTAGCAATGATGAAGGTTGAGTTGATGATGTATGTTGGAGGATGTTGAGGAGATTGAGTTCGAGGGCGGAGTGGTCGGGGAGATGCGTGCGTTCATCGGCAGGTTGGAGTTGCCAGACGAGTGTTGGAGGAGGAGTTTCCTTTTTGGGAAGCAGGGAGGCTTTCAACTCGGGGGTGACGATCGAATCGAAGGCTGAGAGCAAGTCGTCATGCGTTTTCAGCAGGCGGTTGATGTGTTGAGAACTGAGTTGAGATTGGTCAAACTTGGCCAGATGATGACAGGCTTGGGTTGCCGTTTGAATGGTGAGGTTGACGTGGTCGACCATCTGGCTGAGTTTTTTAGAAGCCCGATGGAGAGCAGAGGCCAGATACCATTTTTCATACATGATCCCGCCCAGGAAGCTGAGTCCGCAGGTCATCAAAAAGCCGACGAGGAGACCGGCAAGGAGAGGCCAGTTTGACATGAAAACGATCCAGCAAAATGTTGTTGAGAACAAAGAAGAGCCGTTGTGCAATTTCGAAACGGTCTGCTGGAATGTAGCTTTTTTACGACAGCATGCAGGTTTTACCTGATCGTCTGGTGTCTGGTTGCTATGAAATCGAGGACTGGTTGTGACGATCCTGATGATTCTGCACGCAGAGCCGGTTTGTCGCGACTCGGGCAGGGGGGTTATTCCTCGATAAACTGAACGCTTTGCACGATGCTAAGGTCTCGATTTTTGAGAGTGGTTGTGCGATTGGGTTCTACTGCGAAAACAAACGAGATCTGGCGGCCGTCGGGCGCGGTGACGAGGTAGTAGTTCCAGACCATTTCCAGATTGTTGACGCTGCCTTCAGCGATCACGCGATAGATGTAGAGGCCGTCGTCGTTGGTAATTTCATCGGCCGAGGCGATTCGTGTGAGTCGGTCGCCGAGGGATTTGCGGATATCAGCTTGAAAGAGTTCGCCGCGGGTGTGTTCGCCGGGGGCGACTTTGGGGATGAGAGCGACGTTGCATTGGGAGATGAGGCTGCCATCGATGATGAGTCTGAGAACGACGAGCTGAGAGACTTCCTGAAAGACGTGCCAGTCGCGGTCATGAAAGAATCGGAGCTTCCAGCCTTTGGGTTGGAAATAGAGGAGTTGTGATTTGGGACCAGGATCGAGTTTGATGCTTTTGATGATGTCATCACTGAGTTCGGGACGAGCAGGGGCGACGCTACGATCGATGATGGTTTTGGCTTTGACGTTCATGCCGGGATTGGCTGCGCCGATGGACCTGATTTCTTCCTGAGAGTATTCGATACGGCTCAGGAGATTGAGTTTGCGGTCGTAAATGCCAGTGCCAGAGAATTTGATTTTGGTCGTTGCTCCGTCGATAGCTCCGTCGATATCTCCGGTAAACGAGATGGTGGCTTTGGCATCATCGAGGGCGATCAGTTTGGCATTGAGATGGGAATCGACGACGGCTTCTGTCGCGGTGAGCATGGCGGCGACCCATGTATCGACAGGCCATTCCTGATTGAGTTCGACGGGTGTTTTCGGGAGAATGGGGAGAATTGCGAGTGGATCACCGGGAATGCTGAGCAGTTCAATGTGATCACGAGACATTACATATTCGGGGGCGTAGTAGAGGAGACCATCACGCCCGCCATCGGCGATAATCGTTTTCATTACGGGGGGAAGAGCGCTTTGATTTTTTTCATCGCCGACGCTGAGGAATGCGGATGCATTGTTGTAGGAGCGAAGATTGCGGTAGGCACGTTCGTCGCGACCTGCTGAGGGGAGTCGTCGAGAGTAGTAATCTTCCGTGGCGGTGACTTTGAGGGGGAGAGCGATGGCTTTGGCATCGACGTCAGGTGTTTCGACGGTCCCTTCGATTTCGATTTTGATACGGGTGAGGATGGAGCGGGGATCAGTGTCTGATTCGGTCAGGGAAACTTCATCGGCGGAGAGTCGATGATTTTGAGAGTGATGGGATGCCGCGACCAGGAAACTTGCGAAACACAGAACAACGAAACTGACTTTGGGCATAATCACATTCCTGAGGCAAGGCTGCGTCGGAGACGGTTGGTGGTCAAGCGGTTATCAACATCAGAAATTGCAAAGGCTGGATCAAGACTGATGAAAGAGGTGTTCTTTGCAACGTTCTGCCATATCGCGAGCGGCTTTGACAAAGCCGGCTGCATCCAGTCCCAGATCGGCAAGGAGTTCATGCCGTTCGCCGTGTTCGACGTATTGGTCAGGGATACCAAGGCGTTTGATGGTGTGCGTGGGCAAACCTGCGTCGTTGGCTGCT
>JBGSVC010000612.1:0-4620 GCA_041753175.1 Planctomycetaceae bacterium | reverse complement strand
CTCACCGCTACTGGACGAAAACGGCAACAAGATTCCTCCCAAACGAGAAGAAAGTCTTGCTCCTGCTTTCTCTGAAATCACCAAACGCCGATCCACCGGTGAACTCGTCCCTGCAGAAGAAGTTCAAGAAATTCTCAGTGGTGAAACCAAGAAGCAAGATGAACCTCAAAAACAGCGTAAAAAAGAGAAGTAAGCTTTAGTCAGTGTCAGTCACCTCAACTTCGGCTTACCTCGTGATCAGTTTACCTCGTAATCGGCTTGAATTTCAACCGGTGAGGTTGATCGGCGTCTTGGCCGAGTCGATGCTTTTTCTGGGTCTCGTATGCCTGATAATTGCCTTCGCAGTAAATGACTTGAGAGTCGCCTTCGAAGGCAATGATGTGAGTCGCCAGGCGATCCAGAAACCAGCGATCGTGGGAGGTAATCAATGCGACACCTCCGTAGTTCATCAACCCCTCTTCAAGTGATTGCAACGTTTCCACATCCAGGTCGTTGGTTGGTTCGTCGAGCATGATAACGTTACCACCAGAGCGAAGCAGTTTGGCCAGATGGACCCGGTTACGCTCTCCTCCGGACAGATCACCAACAAACTTTTGTTGATCACCCTTCTTGAAGTTGAATCGCCCGCAATAGGTCCGGGCGTTCATCTTGGCTTTACCGATTTCCAGAGTTTCATGTCCCCCGGAAATCTCTTCGTAAACTGTTTTTTTCGCGTCCAGCGAATCTCGCGATTGATCGACGTACGCCAGATCGACTGTTTCGCCGATGGTGATTTTTCCTGAGTCAGGCTGCTCTTGACCAATAATCATTCTCAGCAAGGTCGTTTTACCAGCGCCGTTCGGACCGATAATTCCCACGATCGCTCCCGGCGGAATGTCAAAACTGAAGTTGTCCATCAACAGTTTGTCGCCGAAGCCTTTGGTGAGATTTTCGGCACGGATGACCAAATTCCCCAGAGGTTTGGTGACCGGG
This sequence comes from Planctomycetaceae bacterium, assembly GCA_041753175.1. GTDB lineage: Bacteria > Planctomycetota > Planctomycetia > Planctomycetales > Planctomycetaceae > SXPC01. The sequence goes on along the minus strand of JBGSVC010000612.1, from coordinate 3,648 downwards.
ATTTGAATATTTGCGGCGCCATCACGTTCGTCGTATTGCTGTGCGGCCAATTCCTGATAGCGTTGCAGGCGAGATTTTGATTTTGAACCACGTGCTTTGGGCGACATACGCACCCATTCCAATTCCTGTTTCAAAAACTTCTGACGTTTCGATTCCTGTTTTTCTTCCACTTCAAGACGTTTGGCTTTCTGTTCAAGCCAGGAAGAATAATTCCCTTCATAGGGAATGCCGCGCCCTCGATCCAGTTCTAATATCCAGCCTGCAACGTTATCAAGGAAATAACGATCGTGAGTCACCGCGACAACCGTTCCAGGGAAATTGTGCAAATACTGCTCTAACCAACCGACAGATTCTGCATCCAGATGGTTTGTCGGCTCATCCAGGAGCAGTAAGTCGGGATTTCCTAACAACAATTTGCATAACGAGACGCGACGTTTCTCGCCTCCGGAGAGATTAGCTACTCCCCAGTCCATCGGAGGGACTCTGAGAGCATCGGCTGCAATCTCGACAGTTCGATCGAGTTCCCAGAGATTTAAGGCATCAATTCTATCTTGATACTCGGCTTGCTCGGCGATGACTGCATCCATCGCTTCCGGTGAGAGATCCTCTCCGAGCTTCATATTCAGATCATTGTATCGATCGAGAATTGCCTGCGATTCAGCCACACCTTCGGCGATAATTTCAGCCACGGTTTTGGTGGGATCCAGATAGGGTTCTTGTGAGAAGTATCCAATCTTGATGTTTTTGGCTGGCTTAACTTCCCCATGATAGTCTTTATCAACACCGGCCATAATTTTCAGGAGGGTCGATTTCCCCGCTCCGTTATATCCAAGGACTCCAATTTTGGCTCCAGGGTAAAAAGAGAGCCAGATATCCCGAAGAATCACTTTCTCGTCATAAGTACGTGAGAGGTTTTCAATCTGATAAATATATTGTGGGGCCATAGGAACAAACTTACTCCGGTCGTAAAAATCTGACAAACTTGGCAATCACATGATCGTGAGCAGGTGGTCGACCTCCCCAGAGGCGATATCTTATCCAAATCGAGATGAGAATTCATGTGTCGGCCCCATTTTATGAAATTTGTCCAGCACAGAAAGGATTTATCATCGATTCGCGTGATCTTCTTCGTAAATAACGACAGGTGAGCTTTTTTGATCAGGGAAATGAGGATCTGACCATGCCAATCGTCTATGATGAATCGATGCAAGAAGCCACAGATTTACATGATCGTCGAGATGGCCAGCCCCGTCACAAAAGCTGGATTCTGGAAAGCGTGCTCCTCATTGGATTACTGCTGATGGTGGTACTAACGATTCCATCGTTTCTCAGGCATCAATTTCTGCAAGTGCTCGTTCGTCAGGGAGCACGTGTTGAATATGTGATGATGGAATACGCCTGGTTTGAAGAGTTTTTCGGCTCAGAACCCCCGGAGATGTTTCGATCGGTCGTCGTCCTGGACCTGAGTGAAACTCATGGCATCACCGACCAGCAACTGCAGGGTATCAAGCGATTGAATCGGCTTGAGATTTTTGCCCTGATGAATTCTGATGTCTCCGCTCAAACCTTAATGGAGCTGGCACAGATGCCTCAGCTTCGACAGCTCTCTGTTCGCAACTGTCCTAATATCAAGGTACAGGATATTCGAGAACTGCAATCAAAAGCATCCCAACTACTGGTGGATTATCGCAGCACCGCATATTTGGGAGTCTACGGGACCGTCACAGAGAATAATGCCTGCGTAATCACCACTGTCGATCGAGGATCCTCGGCAGACATCGCAGGGCTAAAAGCAGGAGATATTGTAAAAACATTCAACGGAATTGAAGTTAGAGACTTTTCCCACCTCGTTGAACTGCTGTGGACACACAATGCAGGAGATGCTCTTGTTTTGTTGGTGGAACGTGAGGGAGTTGAAATGGAATTTCGATTTCAAGTCGGGGCATGGGGGTAATCACGATCCGTTTCGTCGACGGGAATTCTAATTCAATCATTCATTCTGTGTGATAACCCATGGTATGGGATAATGCTGATTTCAGGTCTGGGTAGGAGTAATGAAACTTCTCGTTGACCAACTCCTGCGGCACGATGCGGGCACTGGCCAACAGCAGAGCATCGGCCATTTCTCCAAACATCATTTTAACGGCAAATGCCGGTGCTGGCACAATTGTGGGACGCGATAAAACACCGCCAAGAGTATGCGTGAACTCCCGATTTGTCGGGGGGACTGGGGAAGCAATATTAATCGGTCCTGTGAATCGATGATTTTGTATCATCTCGTGAATGGCATAGACCAAATCGTCTAAACTGATCCAGGCCCAAAACTGATTTCCCGATCCGATGGCTCCGCCGGTTCCCAGTTGAAATGGGGTCATCATTTTGGAAAGTCCCCCTCCCGCCGACGACAAGACCATTGAAATACGCGGATGAACGACTCTGATTCCACGATCACGGGCGGCGTCGGCAGATTTTTCCCACGCGACGCAGGTATCTGCTAAAAAACCACGGCCAGGAGTGGAATTTTCTGTCAACACTTCGTCTCCACGGTCTCCATAGAATCCAGTTGCTGATGCGCTGATCAGCACTTCGGGGGGGCGATCCAGTTTGGCCAGAGTTTGGCTGAGAAGCATTGTGCTTTTGACGCGGCTGGATTTGATTCGTTCCTTGAATTCATCGTTCCAGCGCTGACCGGCAATATTCTCACCTGCCAGATGGACGACTGCATCGAAACCTTCCAACAAGGCCGCGTCTAAAATTCCATGAGCCGGATCCCAGAGTATTTCCTTGTAAAAAGGGAGTTTGGAGGGCTTACGAGTCAGCACACTGATTTCGTGACCACCCGTTGACAGAAACGCACACATCTGAGTACCAACTAATCCAGACGCCCCTGTGACCAGGATTCGCATGCGCGGTTTATGTAGGTATTGCTGATGTCTCAAAAGGTCGCACTTCAAGACCTGATGACGATAATGAAACATACTCTCCAGCTTGGAAGCAACGTATCCGCCGCCAACGAGTGGACCTACTGGCCCTGCTGGCAACTCATACTGGATATGATCGATAATTTCGCAGTGGTGATCGTTAACAGGCTCAAAGCGATGAGTATGGACCCAGGATTTAAACGGCCCCGATTCCTGACGATCTTCAAACTGCTCACCCTGGCGAAAATTCTGATGGATGGCGATCCAGTCTTGTCCCAGAAGTCCTTTCATCCGCAATGTTAACTGATCCCCATCCTGAATCGTCCCCTTTTTATCGACGATTTCGACATGTTCCCAAGGAGGGATCAGTCGCTGAATGGCACCAGTTCTGGAATGCCAATCGAATGCAGATTGCGCGCAGACAGAGATCCGACTCTTCTTCTCAAAAATGGTCATTAGCTGCAGATCATTAGAAAAGTGATACGGAAACCCGTCAGTTGTATTGGGTACGGATGTAAAGAGACAATCATTGGCTCTCAAGACCACAATTCAAAACGTGTTGCAAAATCATAGGCAATAAATTCCGTTGTCGAGCCTGAAACCCTAGACGAAACCCGACATTTTTGATCAACGCACTTTTGTGATTGAAATGCTAATCCATGTTTGCCGTGCCTACAAATAATAAGCCTGTTACTTTTAGAATTTATTGACATTACGTGATGAATTT
>JBGSVC010000611.1:0-3772 GCA_041753175.1 Planctomycetaceae bacterium | reverse complement strand
GATAAGGGCCGACGATGAGGGGCTGGATGCCTTCTTGTTCGATTGTTTGGATTTGAAAATGGGTGAGTCGTTTTTGGGAAAAGAGGGCGTCGAGCCAAACGGAATCAAAAATGGGACTGTGCTTGTGGAGTCGAACGATACGACGACGAGCCGCGCGGATATCGGCGGTGGAGCAAAGGTCTTGCGCGAGAAGTTGATCGGTTAAAGATGAGGGGAGGGAGAGGTCCGCCACTTTCAGGCCCGTCACAAGAGAGAACAAGTTGTTCAGATGAGTTAGGATGACGAAAAATCAACGGTGTGAACCTGTTATGATCAAACGAGGTCATTCAGTGGGGAGTTATCCCATGGTGGGCTCGATTGGGCAAGGTGAGTTTTTGTCATGAGAGTGTGGACGCAGGATGGAGGTTGGAAAAAAACGCATCGATTCTTGTGCAATTTTGTGAGTGGGGTGTATGAGATTGAAACGATCGGGTAAATTAGGGTAATTCCAGCAAAATTATGGATGAATCTGATTTTGAGGACTTTCTATTTTATTCGGCGTCTGCAAAAATGCCGATATGTTAACGTAAATCGGAAGATCGTGTCTTAAATTGCGTTTTGCGGGCTCGGATTGAGCTCCATAATCGCCCTATTTGAGGCATGTTAGCGGATTTAGCCGAAGACATTGACGGAAAAAGACTTCTGTCGGTTCAGTCCCGAGGGGATGAATGTTTGTGTCTAACGGCTGTGCTTGCAGAGAGTGAGTCGAGGAAGAATATTCCTATGGGTCAGTGACCTGAAAACCAAGGACAGTCGTGACGTTAGCCGCTGAGAAGCGGTCACTGATTTGAAAACGCCGTTCGGCGAGAAATCTATAACACCTTAAACGGAGCGGATTGAGATTATGGCAACAGATGTTGTCGATAGCCCGATGTCTAATGGAAAGCCATTAGAAACAGTGGAGACGGTTGTTATTCGATTTTGCGGCGATAGCGGCGATGGGATGCAATTGGCTGGAACGCAGTTTACAAGTGCCTCGGCAGCGTTTGGGAATGATATCTCGACGTTGCCAGACTTTCCTGCAGAGATTCGCGCACCAGCGGGCACTCTGGGGGGAGTGAGTGGTTATCAGATCTGTTTTTCGAATCGTGAAGTGTTTACACCGGGCGATGAGTTGGACACACTGGTCGCGATGAATCCGGCGGCGATGAAGACCAACCTTGCGGATCTGAAACGTGGCGGGACGTTGATTGTCAATGAGGATGAATTCGAGAAGTCGAATCTGCAGAAGGCAAACTACAAAAGCAATCCGCTGGATGATGGGGATGCGCTGGCGAGCTATCGGGTCCATAAGGTTCCGATGACGCGCTTGACGCGCGATTCGGTCGCGGGGCTGGGATTGTCGATGAAGGAAGCAGACCGATGCAAAAACTTTTTTGCGTTGGGGCTGGTGTATTGGTTGTATGAGCGAGATTGCACGACAACCGAAGAGTGGGTCAAAGACAAGTTCGGCAAAAAGCCTGACATTGCAGAAGCGAATCTGAGAGCTCTCAAGGCGGGCTATAATTATGGGTTTTCAACGGAATCGTTTACGGTTCACTATAAAGTTGATCCTGCGAAGCTGGCTCCTGGGAAGTATCGCAAGATCACGGGGAACGAGGCGTTGGCGTTTGGTTTTGTGACGGCAGCGAAGCTGGCTGGGAAGAAACTCTTTTACGGCGGCTATCCGATTACTCCGGCGAGCGATATTTTGCATGAGCTTTCGATTCTGAAGAACTTTGGGGTCAGGACGTTTCAGGCAGAAGATGAGATTGCAGCGATCACCTCTGTGATAGGTGCGGCATATGCGGGCGATCTGGCGATTACGGCGAGCAGTGGTCCGGGGATTGCGCTCAAGGGTGAAGGTCTGGGATTGGCCGTGATGACGGAACTGCCTTTGGTGTGCATTAATGTGCAACGTGGTGGTCCGAGTACGGGTTTGCCGACAAAGACAGAGCAGGCTGATTTGCTGATGGGGATGTTTGGTCGCAATGGTGAATGCCCGATGCCGATCGTGGCGCCATCTGGTCCTGCGGATTGTTTCTCGATGGCTCAGGAAGCGATGAGGATCGCGGTTGAATTTATGACCCCGGTGTTTTTGTTGTCGGATGGATATATTGCCAACGGTGCTGAACCCTGGCAGATTCCGGACTTGAAGACGTTGACACCGATTCCTGTGACACATCCCCGTGAGCCGAACACGCCGGAAGGTTATCGACCTTATTTGCGAAATGAAAAGCGGACGCGTCCGTGGGCGATTCCCGGGACAGCGGGACTGGAGCATCGTATTGGTGGTCTTGAAAAATCCGATGGGTCGGGGAACGTAGATTACTCTCCTGAAAACCACTCACACATGATTCACATGCGAGCGGCCAAGGTGGCTGAGATTGCCAATCATATTCCGCTGCAGGAAGTGGAAGGCAAGCAAACCGGCGATCTGCTGGTGATCAGTTGGGGAGGGACGTATGGTTCCGTCAAGACGGCATGCCATCTGGCAGTTCAGCAAGGGCTGTCGGTGGGGCATGTGCATTTGCGTTACCTCAATCCCCTGCCCCGAAACCTGGGAGAGATCATCAAAGGCTTTAAGAAAGTCCTGGTGCCAGAATTGAATCTGGGTCAACTTCGATTGTTGATCCGCGCCAATTATCTGGTGGATGCTCAGGGGCTTAATAAAGTCAAAGGGAAGCCATTTTTGGTGAGCGAAGTTTCCGAAGCGATTCATGCAATGTTTTCTTAACGGCAGGTTTCACGGGACTTTGAGAGACGATGAGCCTGTTGGAAATCGACGGGCGGTTTTGAAACAACATCCAGTATTCAGTCACAATTACTAAGCGAGCGAGAAGATATGTCGACCGATGCGTTACCCCAGTTGACGGCCAAAGATTTTGCCAGTGATCAGGAAGTACGATGGTGTCCGCGTTGTGGGGACTATTCGATTTTAGCGCAGATGCGCAAGATTCTGCCGAACGTGGGCGTGCCAAAAGAGAAGATCGTGTTCGTGTCGGGGATTGGTTGCAGCAGCCGGTTTCCGTATTACATGTCGACTTATGGTTTTCATACGATTCACGGCCGGGCTCCCGGGGTGGCGACTGGGCTTAAGATCGCCAACCCTGATTTGCAGGTGTGGGTGATTACAGGTGATGGAGATGCGCTCTCGATTGGTGGCAATCATTTTATGCATGCCATCCGTCGGAACGTGGATCTGAAGATCATTCTGTTTAATAACCAGATTTATGGTTTGACGAAGGGTCAGTATTCGCCGACGTCGCCTCAGGGTAAGAAAACAAAAAGTACTCCGTTTGGATCGGTCGATCAGCCGCTTACGCCGATGTCGGTGGCGTTAGGGGCGGGTGTGACGTTTGCAGCCAAGACGGTGGATGTCGATATCAACCATCAATGTGCGGTGCTGGAGCGGGCGGCGGCTCACAAAGGGACGGCGTTTGTGGAGATTTATCAGGACTGCAATGTGTTTAATACGGGCGTGTTTGAGTTTGCCCAGAAGAAAGATGAGAAGAATAAGAACTGTATTTATCTGGAGCACGGCAAGCCGTTGAAGTTTGGTCAGAATATGGAGTTTGGTATTCGTCGCAATACTCAGAACTGTCCGGAAGTGGTGGAACTGGCCAATGTGGCTGAAGATGATTTGATGTTCCACGATGAGAAGAGCGTTGATCCTGGGTATGCCTTTATGCTGGCATCGATGCGCTATCCGCAGATTGCTGAGCCAATGGGGATTTATCGAAGTGTAGAAAAG
>JBGSVC010000610.1:0-7421 GCA_041753175.1 Planctomycetaceae bacterium | reverse complement strand
GTGATGACACTATCCGCATACAATCCAGCAAAAATACAGCATTCACGAACAGCACGTCTCCGGCATTCAAATTCACCACAATCAGTGACATCTCCCGACATGGATCCATTAGCTACGTATGTACTCTCCATTACTGCTGATGCGGCCGACTCTTCGACAGTTTGATACGCATCTATGAGGAATCGTGTGGTTTGACGGTCATTCCAAGTTTGCAGTCGACTTGCCGCTGACTGTTGGGTCAAGCCATAAGAATTCAGCAGCGAATGAATTGGGTGCATTTAATAATCAGCCTTAACGAAATCAATGTCCATAAAAAATGGGGTCTTGCGACCCCATTTTAATTCGGATTACTTCTTCTCAAACTCCGCATCGATCACATCATCTCCACCCCCGGCATCTCCTGAGGCTTCGGGGGGAGCACCGCTCGCACCCGGTTGGGCGTTGGCGGCTTCGTAGATGTGTTTGCTCAGGGCGTGGGTCGCTTGGGTGAGTTCTTCGAGCGCGGTTTTGATGGCGTCGGGGTCGGTGCCCTCTTCGGCTTTCTTCACCTTTTCAATCGAGGCTTCGATCGCTTTCTTGGAGCCTTCGTCGAGTTTGTCGGCGTGCTCTTTGAGAGTTTTCTCAACTTCGTAGACCATCGTGCTCGCCTGGTTTTTCGCCTGGGCGAGTTCGCGTTTCTTCTTGTCTTCGGCGGCGTGAGACTCGGCGTCTTTCTGCATCTTCTCGATCTCTTCTTTCGAGAGGCCGGAAGAATCTTTGATCGTCACCGATTGCTCTTTGTTGGTCCCTTTGTCCTTGGCCTTGACGCTGAGGATCCCGTTTTTATCGATGTCGAAAACGACTTCGATCTGCGGCATGCCGCGGGGAGCCGGGGGGATGCCGTCGAGGTTGAACTGGCCGAGGAGACGGTTGTCGTTGGCCATGGGGCGTTCGCCCTGAAAGACCTTGATCGTGACCGCGGTCTGGTTGTCGGCTGCGGTGGAGAAGGTTTCTTTCTTCTCAAACGGGATCGTGGTGTTACGTTCGATGAGGGCAGTCATGACGCCCCCTTCGGTTTCTATGCCCAACGAAAGCGGCGTGACGTCGAGGAGGAGAATGTCTTTGTATTCTCCGGCCCCGGCGATGATGGCCCCTTGGATGGCGGCACCGATCGAGACGACCTCATCAGGGTTGACCCCTTTGTGAGGCTCTTTCTTGAAGAGAGACTTCACGAACTCCATCACCTTGGGAACGCGAGTCGAGCCGCCGACGAGAACGACTTCGTCGATCTGGCTAGGGTCGAGCTTGGCATCTTTGAGAGCATCGACGACAGGCTTACGACAGCGCTCGACGAGGGGATCGATGAGGCGTTCGAATTCAGCGCGGCTGATCGTCATCTGCAAGTGCTTGGCTTCTGCCCCTTTGGCGGCGATGAAGGGGAGGTTGATATCGGTGTTTTGAGAACTGGAAAGTTCTTTCTTGGCTTTCTCGGCCGCTTCGCGCAGACGTTGGAGGGCGGTCGGCTCTTTGCGGAGGTCGATGCCTTCTTCTTTGTTGAAGCGGTCGGCGATGTGGTTGATGAGGACTTCGTCGAAGTCGTCACCCCCGAGGTGGGTATCGCCGTTGGTGGAGAGAACCTGAACGAGTTCTTTGTCGACTTCCAAAATGGAGACGTCGAACGTTCCGCCTCCGAGGTCGAAGACGGCGATCTTCTCATCCTTTTTGTTTTGCAAGCCATAGGCCAAGGCAGCGGCGGTCGGCTCGTTGATGATCCGCTCGACGGACAGACCGGCAATTTGTCCGGCGTCTTTGGTGGCGTTCCGCTGAGCGTCGTTGAAGTAAGCCGGGACCGTAATGACGGCTTTGGTCACTTTGTGGCCCAGGTAATTCTCGGCGGCTTCTTTGAGTTTGCGAAGAACTTTGGCACTGATTTCGGGAGGTGTGTACTCCTTGCCGTGGACGTCGATTTTGACGTAGTCGTTGGCGCCGCCGATGACGTTGTAGGGGACCATCTTCTCTTCGGAAACGACTTCGCTGTGACGTCGTCCCATGAAGCGCTTGACGGAGTAGAGAGTATTGCTGGGATTCATGACGGCCTGGCGTTTGGCAGGATCGCCGACGAGTTCATCCCCTTTGTCGGTGAACGCGATGACCGACGGAGTCGTGCGGTTGCCTTCCTGGTTGGCGATGACTTTGACTTCGCCCCCTTCCATGACGGAGACGACAGAGTTGGTCGTGCCCAGGTCGATTCCAATAATTTTTTCCACATCAACAGCCATTATGCGTGTCTCCTTGTCGGTTTCAGTTAGCTTGTGAAGTCAGGTCGTGTTTTTGTAATCGTGCGTACAGTATAATTAAGGCGATTGTGCCAGAATGTCGTTTTTGAAACGTTATTAAGCGAAAAAGCAAAGAGCGTACCGTCCATGCTCTATTTCATAAAACGCTTGATGTTATGGAGTTATGAGAGTAGATAGGTTTGAGGGCGGTGTGGTCTGCCAAAATTGCGGGAAGGAGATTGAAAGTGTGAGGAGGAGAGGGCGCAATATTGGCAGGTTGGCACGTTTGTGGATGTTTACATAGATTGAGGCGGGTTGAGTTCGCCGAATATGAGGGTCGTGGTTGGATGAGGTGAGGATTCATCCCCGGTTTTGCCCGGATGTCAAAGTAGCGGCTTGACACTATTTCCCGCCACCGATACAAAATTGGAATTGCTTGCAATTACATGGTTTGCGCGGTTGAAGGACGTGAGCGGGCGAGCCTCGGAAGTGATGTAAGTTTTTTGAAAAATTCACTTTAGGTCATCGGCAATATTCATGGCAAAGAAACCCACTCCCAGCAAGCCTTTGCGAAAGATTCCCCCGGCGGCGAAGTCGAAGGGGTCCAAGCCCGCACCTGCGAAGGCGAAACCGGCCCGCGCCGTCTCGGCGACCGCTCAACTCAAAAAACTCGACGAAGAGTTGATTGTGATGTTGAATCGTCGCGCGGAGTTGATGATCGAACAGGTCGATAATCATGAAGAGCAGCCAAGTACTTTTAACGATACTCAAAAAGAACGTGATCTGTTTGGGACGTTGGAAAAGTTATCGGATGGACCGTTGCCCATCAAGGTGATCCATACGATCTATCGCGAGATCATCAACGGAGTCCGTCAGCATCTGCGTCCTTCACGGGTGGCGTATTTGGGACCGGCTTACAGCTTCACGCACATTGCGGCGATCGATCGGTTTGGAAGCAACGCGGATCTGGTTCCGGTCAACACGATTGCGGCTGTGTTTGATGAAGTGAACCGTGGCCATGTGGATTATGGTGTCGTGCCGATTGAAAACAGCACCGATGGTCGCGTGGTGGATACGCTGGATATGTTCCAGCGGTTGCCGTTGCGAATTTGCAGTGAAGTGCAGGTTTCGGTACATCATAATTTGCTCAGTCGTTCTCCGCGCAGTGAGATCACGGAGATTTACAGCAAGCCTCAGGCGCTTTCTCAGTGTCGTGACTGGCTGGCCCGGAACATGCCGAAGGCTCAATTGTTTGAAGTCACTAGTACCTCGACGGCGGCGCAGTTGGCGCGCGATAAACCGGGGACGGGTGCGATCGCATCCCGTCAGGCAGCGGTCCAATATGGACTGGATATTATTGCCGGGAACATTGAAGACAATCCCAACAATGTGACACGGTTTGCTGTGATTGGTGATGATTCGACGAAGCCATCCGGGCATGATCGCACGAGCTTGTTGTTGCACATCACGCATACGCCGGGATCGTTGTCGGATACACTCAATGCCTTCAAACGCAATCGAGTGAACCTGACGTGGATCGAATCGTTTCCGATGCGAGGTGCTCAAAACAGTTACTTGTTCTTCCTGGATTTTGAAGGACACATGGACGAACCGGATGTCAAAAAGACATTACAGGAGTTGGAAAAGAAAGCCGTCTCGTTGAGACTGTTGGGAAGCTATCCACGAAGTGAGCCGATTGAGTAAGAGCGTGCGAGTTGATCAAAACAGAAAAGCACTCCACGATGTTGTGGAGTGCTTTTTTGTTTGATCGAGGGAACTAGTGGCGTGTGTTACGACATCGTGCGAGGATAAGTGCTGTATTCTTTCATGATGATGCGTTCCATTTCTTCTGCTCCCATTCGACCGCCGAGGATCGAGACACACAACGCCAGGGCGCTGGAAACAAAAACTGACCAGAGGACAGCTTGAGAATAGTTGGAGGCAGCTTCCATCGTTTGGTTGAGCTGCGTTTTGTATTCTTCGATTTTCGGTTTGACATCTTCATAGACGCTGTCGACGACTTCGTTGACCTGGGTGGTCGTCAGGTTGGTGTTGGTCACGAGAACATTCTTGGCGGGTTCGACACGCCCTTCGATCAGGTGCATGCCAATGCGTTGAAGATCTTCGACGCTGAGTTCATCGAGCGCCTGTCGAATATCATTCTCGGAGACGCTGGAACCTCCCTGCGGAGCGAGTTGAGAGATCATTTTCGCGGTACGATTTTTGAGAATCGTTTTGACATCCTGGGTCAGGTTCTGGTTGTTGCCCTCTGTTCCGAGTTGTTCCTGAGCTTGTTGAGAGATCCCCTGAACAAGGCTGTTGATCTGGGCCTGTGTGAGATCTGTATTCTCTGCGAGAATATTTTTAGCAGCCTCGGTATCTCCGGCGATTAGTTTTTCGCCGATCTGAGTCATTGTTTTGTCATCAAGCGAGTCGATCGCTTGTCGGACATCTTGTGGGGTGACATCGGGTCCGTTTTCTGAGTTGGAATCAGCGACTGCCTGAGTCGCGCGTTGTTTGAGCTGTGCAGAAAGATTGCTGACAAGCATGGAATTTTGCAGTTGTTTGACTGCGGTATTGGACATGTCGGCAGTCCCTCTGATGACTGAAGTGGTGGCGGTGGCGACGGCCTGGGTTCCTCCTGAGAGGACCTGATATCCGGAATAGACGACATTGCTTACGCCCATGGAGACCATGACAAGTGTGGCGATGGTGCCCAGGCCCCAGACGGTCACGCCGTGGAGCATTCCGGAGGTTTCGTCAGGACGCCCTGAGAGTCTGGCGGCGATGCAGGCGCCGATATAATAAGCGGCGAGCATGGAGAGGGTCATCCAGATGATGGTTGCCCAGCCCAGTCCTGATCCGACCGAATCGTAGTTGGCGACATCGGCAATGGTGACGCCGATGGTCAAGCCGAAGAGATTTAGGAGCCAGTTAATAGCGATGGCGGCGATAATGCCTGCGAAAATGGCTCCCCAACTGATCTGGCTGAGACGAGAATGGCGTTGCCAGATTTCTTCACGGACGACGGGATCGATGGTGGTTTGGGAGGTGGTCGTTGGTGACGCGACGGGAGGTGTGTGATGGTCTGATTGCATGGGGAATTCCTTGAGAAAAACAGGGTTGACTCTACATGGTTGAAGGTGTGCTCAGGAGAGTCGATACTGAGACGTGTTCCGTGATTATTAGTTGTTGTTGCGATAGTCGCTATGTTTACTTATATAATGCAGATGGCTTTGCGAGGCTGTTGAAGACTCGAGCGTCAGGCTTACGGTGAAAGCAATTCGACGCCCGTAGGACACGTAAAAACCAATCCCTTTTCCTTTAATATTGAGGGGTTCGTTCAATGCGATTTCTGTTGTCGCGTCGTCCACAGAGGTTCGCCCATCCGAAAATCAACGAGTGTGACGATCTGCGAACCGTGACCCTCTTGAATGTTGACGGTTGAACGTTGACGGTGTGTTTCCAGATGTCAGAGCACAGAAGGGCGAATCTGATGCCAAAGCAATATTAATTATGGATAGAGGATCAAAGAATTCTCATTGAAGTTAAAATTCGGCGCTGGTTGTGGCGGGTGGAAACGGGTTATGATCAGGGTGAAAAAATAGTGAGGGTGATCCTCACGTTCATTCAACTTTTCAGGAGCAGACGAGCATGCATTTTTCACGACGCGATTGTTTGGTCACGGGGGCTGCGGGATTGTTGTTGCCGATGCTGGGGCAGATTTCGTTTGGCCAACAGGAAGAGACTGCTGGCGTGACTGGCTCTGAAGGCGTGACGGCAGGATTTCGATTTGTGCATATGACCGACTTGCACATTCAACCTGAAAAGCAGGCCAGCGAAGGGGTGATCAAAGCCTTGCATGCGGTGCAGGCGTTGAATCCGGCGCCGGATTTCATTTTGACGGGGGGAGATTTGATTTTTGATTGTTTTCAAACAGAAAAAACACGCGCGGTGAAGCTGTTTGATCTTTATAAACAGACATTGGCGAATGACTGCTCGTTGCCGGTCCACAATTGTATTGGTAATCATGATGTGTTTGGATGGGGCAAACCAGATTTACGGAGTGGTGATCCTCAATACGGCAAGAAGCTGGTCAAAGACATGTTGGAGATGGAGCAGACATATCATGCCTTTGATCACAAGGGTGTGAGATTTTATGTTTTGGATACGATTGAAACGCGGGAAGACAACAAGTATCGCGGGAAGATTCATGGAGAACAACTGGAGTGGTTGAAAGCAGATTTGTCGGCTAAGCCCAAAGGGATGCCGGCGATTGTGGTGACGCATATTCCGATCTTCACGATGACAGTTTTTGGGGAAGCGACATATCAGGATGGGGCGTTCGTGATGCCCAACAATCTGGTGTGCGAGGATACGCTGGCGTTGACGCAACTGTTTGAAGAGAACAACGTGATGCTGGCGTTGTCGGGTCATATTCATTTGCGAGACAACATCAACATCCGAGGAGTCAGTTATATTAATGGTGGTGCGGTGTGTGGAAGTTGGTGGAACGGCCCGCATCGAGGGATTGAAGAAGGGTTTGGCGTGATTGATGTCACACCGGGACGAGGATTTGGATATGAGTACGTCGATTATGGATGGGTGCCTGCTGTTTGAGTGGAAGTTGTTAGTAAAAAAATCCCGGAGACTTTGAGTTTCGTGGTGTTGTGGATTGGTTCGTCACAGCGGGGCGGCGTCAGGTTCTTGTGGTTAACTGGCGCGTCGCCGGGGTTTCGAAGTTGACCCTCACAACGGGGGTCGCCGGCGAGTCGAGTTGTCGGCTCCGCTGATGCTGGTGGTGTTGGTTGGTTTTCACTGACCGTGACGGCGGCGCCGTCGTCACAAGCGACGTGTTTTGGAATGACGTCGGTTGGAGCTCGGGTTGTGGGTTGGTCTCCGGGGTGTTAGGGCTTAGGCGTTAGGGCTTAGGTATTAGGAGGAGAAGAGAGGGGTATTTTTCGCGATGAAATGGTCTCTTCATCTTAAGGGGAAATGTTGCGCGGATGGGGAGAGGGATTAGGCGTTAGGCGTTAGGGCTTAGGGGGGAGAGGGTGGGGGTTGGGGGGCGAGCGCGGGCGTAGCGGCTCGGGCGGAGCCTCGCCCTCCCGGCGGAAGGGAGAAGAAGGAAGAGGGGTGAGAAGAATAATTTAACACAGAGCGGCT
>JBGSVC010000609.1:0-3053 GCA_041753175.1 Planctomycetaceae bacterium | reverse complement strand
AATCATATTGAGTCGCTTGGTTTTAAGGCGCATGTGATTGTCGGAACAGAACGAACAGTGATTGCGGCCGCTGGAGATGAACGTCGAAAAAGCCTTGAACAACTCTCGTCGTTTGCTGCCGTAGACAATGTTCTGCCAATTCTCGCTGCTTATAAAATTGCCAGTAAGGAAACAAAGCCAGAGCCTACGGTCGTCAGGGTCAGAGATTTGGTGATCGGTGGAGGGAATGTGGGGATCATTGCCGGTCCCTGTTCGGTTGAAAATGAAGAGCAGATTGTTACTACTGCCCGCATGGTTAAAGAGTCCGGAGCCAAAGGGTTGCGTGGAGGAGCATTCAAGCCACGAACCAGTCCGTATGCGTTTCAAGGCCTGAAAGAAGATGGCCTGAAAATGCTGGCCACAGCACGTGACGAAACAGGTTTGGCAGTCGTGACTGAAGTCATGACACCTCATCATGTCGAACTGGTGGCCAGATACGCTGATGTCCTGCAGATTGGGGCTCGAAACATGCAGAACTACCACCTCTTGCAGGCGGTTGGCGAAATCGATCAACCGGTGTTACTCAAACGAGGTCCATCAGCGACGATGGAAGAATTCCTCTTGGCAGCCGAGTATATTCTCGACCAGGGGAACAAAAATGTGATTTTGTGTGAACGTGGAATTCGAACTTTCGAAACACACACACGATTCACGCTTCCGCTGGCTTCAGTCCCATATTTGCAGGAGAAAACACACCTGCCTATCGTGATCGATCCCAGTCATGGAACGGGCAAAGCCTCGCTGGTTCCCCCGATGTGTCTGGCAGCCATTGCAGCCGGTGCGGATGGTTTGATCATTGAAGTCCACCCCGATCCGGCCAATGCCGCCAGCGATGCCGCCCAGACGATCAACCCGAAAGTCTTTAACGATACGTTGGAACGCTGCCGTAAAATTGCTTCCGCGATGGATATGACGATGAACTAAATTTGATCGTCAATAGTCAGTCGACTGTTGCTGAGAGAAACCGACTGGGAGGACGGCCCCGTCCTGTGACTGCTCGTCGTCAGAATTCTTTGCAGAGTTGTGTTTGGCGAACAGGGAATCTCGAATTTTGCCTCTGAACCCAGGAAACTGAGCCCCGTTGTCCGATGTGGTTTGTATTCTTTCGGGAGAAACAAACCCAATCAACTGTCCTTGTTGGTAGGTATGTTCAATGAGTTGATTCAATCGAGGTTCCTGGGTCCAGGATTTATTGATCGACTTACTATCAAGTTTCAGACTGAGTTCCGTGCTTGAGTAAGGGCGTTCCTGATGGTCGAATATTCCATTATTGGTGATATCTTTAATCAGCAGGTCTAATTGCTCTTTCGTCAAACTAGTCGACCAGACTTCGTCATCAAGTTTGCTGGTGTTCCCTGAGCCAGAGGTGTTGTGTTGCTCATTGAAGGCGACCTCTTTGTCTCTGATCCGTTTTTGAATCAGGGTTTTAAATGCACCGAAATAGGAAGTTTCGATTTCTCCCGGGGCTAACCTAGATAGCCTGAGGGTTACAAGTGCAGTGTTGTCGTTGGTCTTCGGGTTCGGATATGTGATCCGAACGCGTGCATTGCACCAGGGACTGACATCGCCTGTGACGTTTTCGAAATTTGTGGCTTTGGAAGCATCGTGACCGGAGACTTGAAGCATCCCTGTGAGGTGACGCCCCCGTTTTTTAAGACCTGTCTCAGAATGATCAACCTCGTAAACCAGGTCTACAGATTCATAGTCGTCCAGGGGTTGAGAATTGAGTCCCCAAGTGCGGTTTTTCCAGGTCAAACTCGTGGCGGTCTGGCATCCGGAAAAGAGAGTCATCATGGCGCAAAGAGCCGCAATGATGTTCAAGCCAGGATTTCTCAGGCTGCGTCTGTCGTTTTGCAGGCTTGAGTCTTGTCGTCGACGTTGACTGGTCGTTGTGAACTGGATCAAACACTCACCATCCATGGTTGAAATGCTTTCAAAAAATCATCGGGTCGCAATGAGTGCGGCACGCTGGTTTCTTTATCGGCAGCTCTGTTGACGACGCGACCTGTGAAACGTCTGACCGGGACTAATCATCTTCGGGAGATGCTGCGTTAAATAAAGTAGCGAAACTTCGCCGGTTATACGGAGCCTGCCAATTATCATGATCACACTGATCCTGGCGATTATCTTCGAAAAGCATGGGATGCTTTTCACTCTCGATTTGTGCTGTTGGTCTTCTGGAACGACCCAAACGGCATGATGAAATCTGCACATGCATAAATCGCTGTTCTGTCTGACGCGATAGACATGAGCAGATTTTAGGATTTCGCCGGGATTTCTAAGGGATTTGTGATTTGACATCCGAACGCGTTGTACGTTTTGAATCGACTGGACGTTTTCGCGAGTCGATGGAGTTGAAAAAATGGCCTAAATAGAGAATCTTTCGATTGCTTGAGCCAAAATCGTTACGATAGGATAGAGGTCTATCGCAAAGCCGACGTTTTCTGCATTTCAAATGAGAGAACCATCCTTGCGAATTCAGATTGAGTTTGATCTTCAAAACCGACGTCTTCCTTGACCTGCGTTTTGGAGAGTTCAGTCAAAATTATTACTAAGGTATGGCCACGCTATGAAAATCTCGTTCCGAAACATGATCGTAACTGCTGCCGTCATAGGCAGTATGGCCGCCTTGTTCGGCGAAGCGTCTGCTGCAGAGCCCAAAAAGGGATTGTTGAAAAAGCCCTATTACGATCCCACCGCTGAACGTGTGGAGTTCTTCGATTCTGTCGAGGATGGCTTGATTCAGTACAAAGTCATCATGAAAGACCAATTTCAGGGAAATGTTCTGATGGAGAACATGACCGACAAACCATTAACGGTTGAGTTTCCCAAAGCATTTGTCGCTGTTCCCGTTATGGCACAATTTGGTGGTGGCGGCGGGATCGGTGGCGGTGGATTAGGTGGCGGTGGTGGTGGTCTTGGAGGTGGTGGCCAGGGTGGTGGTAATCAATCTGCTGGAGGTGGAGCTGGTGGCGGAATTGGTGGCGGTGGTGGTGGTATCGGCGGCGGCGGTG
>JBGSVC010000608.1:0-7971 GCA_041753175.1 Planctomycetaceae bacterium | reverse complement strand
CCGAAACCTATGCCGCGTTGTACGCAGGCCAGGCAATTCCAGAAGTCAAAGACTATCTCAGTTATGACAGCGAAGGCCGCCTGACCTATAAAAACAAGCTCGTGCGGATTGTCCCTGTCAAAACGTTAAAGTCGACCTACTCACACCGCGAAAAGCTGTTAACGGCGCGACTGAAACCAAACTGATCGCGGTTGCAGGGAGAGTTCAATCTGGTTCGATGACTCTCTGAGATTTGAATCCTCAACGAGTCGACTCTCCAGCCAACTCCCTTACACAATCAACAAAGTCCTACAAATCCTACAATCGATACCATACGTCCCGGTTGCTTTGCGTAGAGTCTAGCAACCAGTCGCATGATAAGCCCGGCGGTTCTGAATTCCTGCCAAATTTCCAGATCGCCCTATTTTTCCAACAAATTTGCTTCAAACACGACCGAATGAGGAGATACAATACTAGGCATTCGCCTGTCTGGTGTTCATTGATTCTCAACCTGTTTGACACGATGCAGATCTCACCAAAACTATCCCGCACGAGAGGGAGCCACTTGAAAATGGTCTCTTCGATGATGAAAAAGCCTAGTTTGCTGTTGGCAGGTTTTGCCTGCTCGATGTCGTTGGCCGGCCTTCCGATGCCTGGTCTGTCGTTTCTCACACCTCTCTCCGCCCACGCCGGAACAGTTCAAAGCTACCAAAGTGGTGCTGATCTGTACGCGACGGTGAGCGTCGACGTTCCGCAAGGCACAAAATTCGCCCAGGCACGTCAGGGAGTATTGATCCTGGTAGACACCTCTGCCAGCCAGGTAGGTAAACACCGCGACGATTCGATCGCGATCACTCGTCAGATTCTCGAATCCTTGCCCTCTGAAGTCTCCTTTAATATCTGGGCCATCGACCAGACCATCCTGAAAACGAATGAGTCTGCGATTTCCAACTCGCCAGAAAACAGAGACGCTTCACTTTCAACGCTGAGCCGTCGCTTTCCTGCAGGAACGACGAATCTTCTGCCTGCCTTAATTCAAGCACAAGCATTCGCGCAACAGACACAAAGTAGTGTCATTTATATCGGCGATGGAATGTGTACTGCTAACCTGATCGAATCAGCCGATTTGCAACAAGTCTGCCAAGACTATCGTCATCAGCAGATTCAATTTCACGCCGTTAGCGTCGGCCCCTTTGTCGATGCTCAACTGTTGGGAATTCTCGCTTATCAGACCGGCGGAGTTGTCGTTAAGCATCACGAAGAAAATCCTTCCGCTGATGCTGCCCGTGTTATGGCGCAAGCTTTCTCTGCCCAGGTGGCCTATCCTCAATCAATGTCAATCAGCCAGGGAGCCATCCTGCCCGCTTCGCCTGTCCCTTTCCGAACGGATCGCGATAACCTGTATCTGGTCAAAACAACCACACAAACACAACAAACCGCTCACATCAGTGTCCAGTTTGAAGATCTCTCCGGCAGTGTCGTCGAAAACGTCTCTTCTGCATCGGCCTCTCAGGAAAATGCGTATCTGCAAAACTTGTGGATGCTCTCGGAAGCCAGTCATGGTCTGGCATTGCCTTTGGCCGGTTCTGAATTAATGCAATGTACCCGCGAAACGCTGGAGCATCATTTTCAACCCGTCAGCATGACGACAACCATCAATGCTCAACCTCTGGAAGATCGGGCAGGTCCCCCGACCGCCAGTCAGTCCGACGAAATTCAACAGTACAAAGCCATGCGAAAAGCAGCCGGCGAAAAACTCCGACTCGAAGTCAAATCTGATATCGAAGAAGCACAAATCCTCGGCCAGTCTGAACCTCAGGAAGCGATCGGCGTGCTGAAACGCTCAATGGCTTCTGTCAACGCCACCAAAACGGCTTTGGATCCCAACGTCAAAGAAGAGTTGCTTCGCGAACTGGATCTGGCAATTGGCGAACTCAATGTCCGCAAGGGAATCATTGAACAAAATCAAATTCAACTTGAACGCAAACGGGCCGAATCGGAAGCCACTCAGCGCATTGTCGACCAGATGGCCTTCGAGCAGGAACGCCTGCAACAATTGGTTGAAAAAGTCAGGGCACTGATGAAGGAAGGTCTCAAAGGCCGCGATGTGGCGTTCCATGAAGCCGAATCTGTCGCCAGAATTGCTGTTGAAACAGAACCCGGCAACGGCCCCGCGACAGCAGCCTTGTTCAATGCAGAAGCCGCTGGCCAGTTGGCTGATGCTTTCCGTCTGCGATCATTGCGTGCCGACAAATTCCTGGCAACTTTAACCCAGGTTGAAGAATCCCACGTCCCCTTCCCAGACGAACCTCCCGTCATTTATCCTCCTGTCGAAGTCTGGAACAAGATCACTCAAGAGCGACGAAAATGGAATTCCACAGACCTCAAACGCAACAGCCCCAATGAAGAGCGAATTGCAGAAGCGTTGAAAGACGAAACACAAGTTGAATTCGTCGATACTCCTCTGCGAGATGCCATTGAGTATCTGCAACAGGTGCACAACATCACCATTATCATCGAGCAAGCGGCGTTGGACGACGAAGGGATTCCAGTTGACGAACCGATCAATCTCGTCCTCTCCGGCATTACACTCCGCAGTGCCCTGAAAATCATGCTCGAAAAACTTGGGTTGACCTATGTCATCGAAGACGAAGTCATGAAGATTACCACCCAAACAGCAGCCGATGAGAAAAGTACAACACGCGTGTATCCCGTAGCCGACCTGACAGTTCCCCTGCGAGTCATCCAGAGTGGTGGTGGCGGTGGTGGAATTGGTGGTCAAGGCGGTGGTGGTCAACAAGGCGGTGGGGGCTTTGGTGGTGGAGGTCAACAGGGTGGTGGTGGATTCGGTGGTGGTGGCGGTGGATTTGGCGGAGGTGGTTTCAACTTCTCTGTGCCCGCTCAACCTGTGGCTCCACAAGTTCCTGCTGTCAACGACCTGAAAAAAAAACACTAATTGACCCTCAAAACAACCCAAGCCAACATCTTGGGAATCCTGGGCAATCTACGCAAAAGACTCCTCGCAACAGTTCACTGTTGTTTGAGGAGTTTTTTATTGGTATGCCACCACAAGCTCGGACTGGGTTGACACCAGAATTGGTGGTCTTGGCGTCGTATCAAACAGCCAAGCCAAACACACGGTCACAAGACTGGAATCTGTTTTTGGCAGAACATCCTCTCAGCGATGAAGACCTGCGAACCCTTGTTTACGAAAAGCAGGAAGCTGGACATTATCAGGATGTGATCGGAATTATTGAAGCCTCCCTCATTGCAGGTCGTCCGCAACCCTGGATGTATCAGGTGCTCGCATTAACGATGCAGATTGAAAACTATCCCCAGGACGAAGTTGAGCGGGTGCTGTTGTCCATGAATGATTTTCGTCCCATGGATGTGCCAGCTCTCATTTATTCAGCGGCGTTCCTGACACGTCTGGGAGCCAAATCGCAGGCGCTTTCGATGTATCGACAGGCTTCCAGAATGATTCAATCGCGTCCTGAACCCTATATTCTCGGACTGAAACTGGCAGTCGAACTTGAGGATGCTGAGGGGATCATCTGGGCACTCGATGGCATTCTACAATACGATTGGTCCAACGATCATCAGAAACGACACGAACAGGCAATCGATGCTGGTCGTGATCTGTTGAAAAGACTGAGCATAAAATCGCCCGCTGAGTCGAATTCTGCTCAACTGACAAAACTCAAAGAACTCTTTAAAGAGGCGACTGTCTGCGACCTTCAGGTTCGACTCGAATGGAGCGGCGAAGGCGATCTTGATCTGCTCATCACGGAACCAACTGGGAGTGTCTGTTCTTTTGAAAATCCGTTGACAAATGCTGGTGGTGTGCTCGTGCATGACGGTGCCGGACCCGACGCCAAAAATTCCTATGACGAATATTTTTGCACACGGGCCTTTGCAGGCGATTATCAAATCCGGGTGCGTCATGTTTATGGCGGAATCGTTCGCAAAAAGGCGACTCTGCTGATTTCTGAGCACGTCGGAACAGATCAGTTCAAAACAACCCGTCACACAATCGAACTCAGTCCCGACGATGTCGTCGTTGAGTTTCGATTAACCCAGGGGCGACGAGAAGTTCCCGCAGCAGCCCCGACGGCTCAATTATCTCTACAACAGCTTCGTGAACAAACACGCAAAAAAACACTGGAGATTCTGCACGGTCGCTATCGACAGGTGTACCAGATCGATACTCTGGCTGACATCGAAGCCATGAACCAGATTGAAACGGCCACAAGCGTCGCGACGTCAGCACAATTGGGAACAGGGGGAGGAATTGGACAGGTGGGCTCCGGTGGTTTCGTCACCGGAGTGACACCTAACTCCGGCGTTGGCTATTCGCCGGTAGTCACGTTCATCAACGACGGAGTAACATTAAATGCTTCAGCGACCGTCAGTGCTGATCGTCGTTATGTTCGATTGAATCTGTCACCGTCATTCACAGCCGTCAGCGATGTGTTCACCTTTACGTTTCTGGGAGGAAACTGACTGACTTGTCACCCTGATTTCAGGATCGGTGTTGTCGGACCAACCCGGGAGTAATGTCGATATCCAGTTCCGACGTCATGCCGGCATCAAGCAGTTCCCAGCCAATGGCTCCCATCGCAGCGTTGTCAGTACAATAGGCCATCGGCGCGATAATGACTTCCAGATTTTTGTCTTCCGCAAGTTGCTTCAGCCGGCTACGAAAGAGCGCGTTAGCAGCCACCCCGCCGCCGACACACAATCGCCGATACCCTGTTTTCTCAATCGCCTGTGAGGCCTTGGCGATGAGAATATCAACGACTGCCTGCTGGAACGACGCTGCAACATCGGCGATGCGCTGAGTCGAGCCGATCTGGCTGTGTGGTGGCTTTCCAGGAACGCCTTGATACGCATACAGCACCGCTGTTTTCAAACCACTGAAACTAAAATCAAGTCGCTCATCCTTCAAAAACGCCCGAGGAAACTGACACGCCTCAGGATCACCCTGACGCGCCATCTGTTCAATCAATGGACCGCCTGGATACCCCAGTCCGAGAATTTGTGCAACTTTATCAAATGCCTCCCCGGCTGCATCGTCGATCGTTGACCCCAAAAGCTGATGATCCAGTGACGTCCGGGCATCATAAAGATGTGTATGCCCGCCACTGACAACAAACCCGACACACGGAAAAACATCCACCCGCGCAGACATTCGGCAGGCATAGATATGCGCAAGAATATGATCGACGGCTACCAACGGACACCCCAGCGCCAGCGCCAAAGATTTGGCCGCCGTCAAGCCAATCAACAACGATCCCGAGAGCCCCGGATGAGTCGCGACAGCAATCGCCGATAAGTCCGCGAGCCCACAGTCAGCCTGTTTGAGTGCTTCATCGATCACAGGAAGAATTCGTTCCAGATGAGCGCGTGAAGCGATTTCAGGAACAACTCCTCCATAAACAGCATGCAGGTCTGTTTGTGTGGACACGACACTCGAACGGACGTTCAAATTACGGTCAATAATGGCAGCCGCTGTTTCGTCACAGGAAGTTTCAATCGCCAGAAGTAAAGACATTCAGCGTCCGTCAGCAGTGGGTAAAACAAACAATAAAACATCCCCCTGATTTCACGATGTTGTTCCGGGTGGGTGAACATGGTATGAGCGGCATCATGAGTTAACGCCCCCTTTTGGCCATCGAATCTGATGGTCAAAACGGTTTGCGTTAACCTTGTTCAACAGACGGCTAGACCATATTGGCATGATCGTAGCGGGTTCTGGCGGCGCGGATGGTGGCAAATTCAGTTAAAAAACGACCAAACGCCACCATATAGACGCGCAACGCAGATTAACCAATCTGAAACAGTCGCACGAACTCCGGCAGACTGATCTGGAATTCGACTTCCGCTTGTCCCTCTTGAGTCGAAGCATCCGATTTCAAATCCGTCGTCTTGTCGTCGGTGGAATCATCTGGTTGAGCCGGCTCACTCTCACCAGCCTCTTCGACTTTTCCGGTCAACTCCTCTTTCAGATAGTCGATGGCTTTATTGAGCTGCGTATCGACAAACTGACTTTCCGGTGGACCATTTTGACTGAGGATATCGCGTTGACGTCGGTATTCCAGATAATCTCGCACTTCCTCTGGCGAAAACTTGACTTCAAAACCTTGATCGGGCATTACGCCCCATTCATCTTCTTCTTTAGCACCGGGGAATCGATGGATATTTTTTCCACTGGGTCGATGATAACTGGCTGTTGTCAGTTTCAAAGCGCTCGTTCCGTTTTCCAGTTCGATAACATTCTGGACCGATCCCTTCCCCCAACTACGCTCGCCGATGACGACCGCACGTCCCTGATCCTGCAAACAGGCAGAGACAATCTCGCTGGCCGAGGCGCTGTAGTGATTCACTAAAACGGCCATCGGGAACCCGGAATAAGTCCCAGGCTTGACTGCTGTCCAAACGCGTTCTTTGGTGTTTCGACCTTTCGTGCTGACAATTTTTCCTGATTCAATAAACAGGTCGGCAACTTCCGTTGCCGTCGACAACAATCCACCCGGATCAAATCGAAGATCCAGTATCAATGCTTTCATCCCTTGTTTTTTCAGCGTTTTCAAAGCATCTCGGAGTTCCTGAGTGCTCTTTTGGCTGAAGTGAGTTAAGCGGATATATCCGATCTTGTTCTCGTCGTCGACAAGATAATCCCATTCGCCGTTGGGTTCATAGCGATCGCCCATGACCGTCGCAACGTTAATGATTTCACGATTCACCTTAACCCGCGTGACCTCTTTCTCCCCTTGAGAAATAAAACCGATGTCGATCGATTCGCCAGGCTTGCCACGCATCAAGCGGACAGCCGTGTCGAGTTCATCACCAATTTCAAACTCACTGACTTGCTTGCCAGCGATTTCAACAATTCGATCTCCCGCCCTGATTCCGGCTTTGTAAGCAGGCGTCCCCGGTAGAGGCGAAACAACTTCGATTGTGCGGGTTTGAGGATCAAGATTCACCTGAATACCGATTCCGCCAAATTCCTGATTCACTTCTTCATCGAACCGCGATAAATCGTCGGGAGAAATATAATTGGAATACGGATCCAGTTCCGTCAGCATGCCACGCACGGCCGCCTCAACCAGCTCACGTCGATCCACATCTTTGACATAGTTTTTTTCGACCTGATGAAAAGTATCCACAAAGACCTGAAGCAGTTCATAATCTGTGATCGGCTTTTTGGATTCATCGTCTTCAAGAGCTGCAGAATAATTCGTCTCGTCTTTAACGGCATCAGGCTCGGCGGCAGAAGACGGCATCGCCACCATCGGGCATGTCACCAACATCACTGCAAACATCCAAAAGTTCTTCTGCAGCAACGATTGTGTTGGCAGGCTTGGCAATCCGTGGGGGCGGAACGTCTGTTGCATAAGACACTCTCTCTTCTCTATGAATGCAAGACCATCAGGACCAGGAAATCACGGTGGCGATTGGTTGCATCTCTCCCGATGTCTGGCTCATGAAGCATCTTTTGTGTGATGCTTCATCCGTCTGTCAAACTGTTCTCATGTGGGGGGATGCGAAACAACGACCTATCGATTATCTTATGGCATCCCCTTGCTAAGGTAAAGATGGCTTGTTCCGACAATTGGGGCAATCACAGATTAATGGTGGACACGTGTCGAAGAAACAATCAGGCTCCCGTTTTTCCGTCATGACGGCATTGCCGTATCGCGGCAAGACCACTCAACTCCTCCAGCGTTATCGCCAACAACTCGATCTTCAACGAAGCAGTGGCACATTGGGGCGCGCGTTATGGCTGGCACCCACGCAACGCACCAGAGCCATGCTTCTTTCGCATTTGTTAACAGAACAATTCGACGTCGCCATCCAGCCACAGATCCTCACGTTCGATTTGTTTGCCGAATGGATCCTCAAGGTCTCTGGTCATTCGTCACGCGCACTGCCAGAACTCCCCCGTCGCTTTTTTCTGGCTGAATTAATCGCCACACTCAATGCCGAAAA
>JBGSVC010000607.1:0-5487 GCA_041753175.1 Planctomycetaceae bacterium | reverse complement strand
GGTACGCAATTCCTAAGGGCTTGAGGTTTTTGATCAGAAAGTTTTTTTGCTCCTGTGCGGGAACCGGAAAGCTCGGGCGATATTTTTCAGCATCCTGGCTTGGATCGAGAATAATGTCATATCGGATGGGAGCTTCGACATCTAAACCGGGCAAAAACACATCGAGCGTCGGTTTGAGGATATTATCCCAGGCGTTTTTGTCTTCCCCCAGATTGACGACCAAGTATTCAAGGTCTTCGTACAAACGATTGACGCCCGCTTGCACCACCGTGACTTTGGGTGGTTCACTTTGCTGTGACTGAGCAGTTTCGGACGCAAACAACACAAAGATTAAGGCATATAAAACGCGAACACTCATTTTTGATCAATCCCTCTGTTCAATTGCAAAGCTGTCAATCTCGGACAAGATTCACTCGGTCCAAGACTTCCTTTCGACACTAAGTGTATTAGGCTCTCACGCTTTGGAAAAGGCATAATTGGCATAACAGGCAGTTAAGGAAATTTTGACAATATTGCACAAAGTGAAAATTGACCTTTTTCGATCTAGCTGTAATCCCTGATCTGGCTACAACGGTGCTTCCTGTCGACCTAGTTTCGACACTTTTTGCTGCTAAGGGCATTTTATCGATGAGACTTGTCAATCAGCCCCTGACACCTGCCTTGACCATTCTACTGACAGTTCTTGCTGTTACGTCATTTCTACCTGAGTTGACTGCTCAGGAAAGTAGACCTTCCGTGCTTGTCACAAGTTCTGGAAAGACGTACTTAGGTGAGATTACGAAGAGCGATTTCGGGTATGTGGTGCAATCGGGCGGTCAACGCCTCATCGTTGATGCTTCCGAAGTCATTTGTCATAGCGAATCACTGCAGCATGCCTATGAGAAAATGGCCAGCCAAAACGAAACCCAGGCGCGTGAACAAAATCTGCTTATCACGCCTGATTCACGCCACCAATTGGCGCTGTGGTGTTTCAGAAACGGACTTTATGAAGCCTGTCAGCAGGAGCTTGCAGCAGCACTGCGTGTCGACAGACATCACCCCGCTTGTCTCGAACTCGCACGCAAAATTCAGCCCGATCTCAAAGCTGATCAGAATCAGCCTTCGATCAGTGACTCTTTGAAATTCAAGACCGAAGAAGAATTAAACAAACAGTTGCTCCTCATCTCAGCGACTCCCAACCCGGCATCAACCATCGGTGAACTCCCCACCGGACTGGCCAATTGTTTTACTCAGGAAATCCAACCGATCGTGGCTTTTCACTGCGGCAAGGGGGGATGCCATGATCCAAATTCGAAGCGTAGTTTCACGTTTTCCCATTTGCCCAATCGTCCTGGCGTTTATCGAAGTCGATTGGAAAATAATCTCGATCAACTTCTTCAGGCCATGAGACGATCCTCGTCTCCTGAAAGTTTCCAGGCATTTTGTGATTCAAACCATCCGTCCCATCCCAATCCCGACTTTGAAGGACCTACCGGACAGAAACATCGCCAGTCATTTCAGAACTGGGTCGTTACCTGCTGGAAGTACAAGCAATTTCCTCAATCCAGGTCGATCGCAGATCAGACACTCAAAAAAGCATCTGCTGTTAAATTGACGAATTTTGAGCAGTCTTCATCAGACGACGCAGTCGACAACACGCTCAACGCAAATTCCTTGATTCAACAAGAACTCCAAGCCCATCAATACGATGCCTTCGATCCAATGCGTTTCAATCTGAAGAAATAACGGCTTGAAGAAGTCTCTGCAGACTAAATACGCAAATAGTCACTTAATTGAATGCATAGTGGTCGAGAACTCTGCCAAAAACTTGGGTGCCTTTCTCCAGTTGCTCAAGACTGATCCATTCATGGACAGTATGAGCCTGTTCGATCTGGCCGGGGCCAATAACCGCTAATCGACCGATTGCAGAAAACGCAGCCCCATCGGTTCCATAACAGACTGTTCGGGTCTGCTCACGCTCGCAGAGCATCAACAACTCTTTGATATGCGGGCTCGCCGGATCGACCCACAACGGCGGGAACTCCGAACGCACCTTAAATTCGAGCCCTGCATTTATAGCAGCGATTCGTGCGCGCTCGACAAGTTCTTCAGGCGATTGCCCTGGCATGGGACGAAATAACACCTGACACAGACATTTTTCTGCTTTCACGTTGCTCGCCGTCATTGCGTCATTAAAGACAATATTCCAACTGATACCAGGGGGATCGAATTGTTCATTTCTCCACTTCGCGTTTATTGAAGTTTCGTCATAAATCGATTTCATTTCCGCTAAAAATGGAATCATCGCCCAGTTCGCGCTAACTCCCTGACTGGAACTTGAATGAGCGGCCTGTCCTGTGGAGATCGCTTTGAAGGCATAGATCCCTTTGTGGGCATGCACGACTTCCAAATGGGTTGGTTCACCAACAATGCCGACAACTCCCTGTTCCACCATCTCTTGAAACAGAACCGACTTTTTCGCGACATGGGTGGCCCCGACATACCCCACTTCTTCATCCGATGTCAAAACCACATAGATCGGATGTTTTAAGTGGGCATGCTGTCTATCTTCAAGGGCTGTCAACCAGCAGGCGATCGAACCTTTCATATCGCAACTGCCACGTCCATACAATCGACCATCTTTGATGCTCGGCTCGAAGGCTTCTCCAGGCCCATTCCAGATCGTAGCTGGCACGACATCTGTATGCCCAAAGTAAGCCAGTCCTCCTGATCCTGTCCCTTTCCTGGCGATCAGACATTGCTTAAGAATCTGATTGGCATCACGATATTCGATCAGCTCCAACTGAAACTTCCAGCCGTCCAGGAGATTCGCTAAATATTGCGTAATCTCTTGATTGCTTGTCGAACTGACGGAGGGAAAACTTACTAACCGACTTGTCAGCTCCAGGGCTGTCATCGTGTTCTCCTGAAAGATCTCTGAGCGATGCTATACGGAATATCGTCCTGTTTGAAGCCTGTTGAAAATCGACTCGTGTCAATTATCAACGATCCAACAACGCCTGAAACCCTGTGCTATTGCGGCATTCCTGATTGGTATCAGGCAGTTTTTCGAGAAAACAAACGGGCTCCAGAGGCAAGATCGACTTATCTTATCAGAACAACCGTTAAGTTCGCAAACTGCCCGCTTTCTCAACATAATCGGTATAAACGCTACAATTTGAATTCTCTATTCCGATTCCGCCAAACTCCGTCATCGTTGCAACCGATATAGCAGTTACAGAGCGTCGTAGTGCGTCAATCGATCCGTAGTCATCATGGTCAACCATTGAATGGGGAATCATGATTTTCCTTCGTTTCGATGATCGGTCTTGCAGAGAGTGCAGGACACGGTTGTAGTCAACTTCCTCAACACGTCGACTCCAACTCGTTGTGCGATCCGCCTGAAAGTCACGGAAGATAAGAATTGAAGGTGCTCTAGTATGACACGGTGGGGACTTCAGACACGATTGCCAAGCCCAAACTGCGCGGCAGCTTCCACTCTTCGCCAACCACCTCAACAGGTGAGTCGGATTCTTTCGTGGTTAACTGACGGTGTGACAAGCCAACTCACAAACGTCAAAGCCTACAAGTACGCCTTGTGGGGATTAGCCACAGTGGCTGTCCTGGGATCAAATCCAGTCTCCGCACAACAGAACTCGGCACACGATACCTTCACCCCGTTTCCATACACAAATACATTTCCTCAATACGATCCATCTGGACCTTCAGGCGAATTTTGCCCACCGGGTGGCGTGGAACAAACCGGACATGCCTACCTGAATCCGGGAAATTACCAACAAGTCCCCGCTTATTCTGAGTTGGAACATACGCCTTTGTTCGATGGCCTGCTGCAACCCGTCTTTAACAACATGTGGATCAGCATGGAGTATCTCCACTGGAACATCGAAAATCCAGGCGATACGTTGCTGGGGGCTCCTCTCCCGAACATTGAAGATCCCTCTCAACCTTTTGGCGTCATTGATCGAGACAATCAGTTTTTTGGGACTGGACGGTTTCTCTCGTCTGACCTAGCTCCAAACCTCAACGTTCCCGATGGCATCGCACGTGTCCCCGATACCAGCCGCATGGACCTGTCCAACACGAATGGATTCCGGGGAACCGTGGGAGTTAATACCAAGTTCGGAGGGTTTGAATCTAGCGTCTTTGTACTGGAGAATTCCGAGGATCACTATGACTCACTTTATGATGTCTCCACGACGACTGTCGCATTAGTCGACATTAACGGCAACCTGATTCTTGATCCCATCACGGGAGCAGTCCTGGCAGCGACACTTCCTGTAAAATATGCTGCTCAACCATTGAAAGAGAATGGGCAGGCGGTCAACGATCGCATCTTGTATTACGACAGTTTCACCGCCGACTTTAGCTCTCAGGTGTGGGGAGCCAACAGTGCCATGGTCTTGAATATTCGTGAAGTGGACCGCGGTTTGAATTTTTCAGCCACCGTTGGTTCCAAGTATCTCAATATTCGCGAAAAACTCCTGCAACGCGGTGACTTCACCTCTTTGCAAACGGGAATTCCGATTAACTCCAGTATTGATTCTGTCACACAAAACCATGTTTGGACCCCCCAACTGGGCTTGAGAACAGAATTTAAGCACGAGTATGTGACAATTGGAATCGACCCGCGATTGGGGATGGGCCTCAACAAATGGCAAGGCGAAGTCGCGACAGATAATCTGGCTTCTGACACGATCATCAGCTTTGATGATCCCGCGCATGAGACCCAAGTCAGTTCGACTGTCTTTTCGCCGTCACTTGACCTGAAAGCTTATGCGAAAATACACGTGAGAGATCATTTGACCCTCACCGTCGCTTACGATTTTATGTGGGTCGGTCGAGTTGTGCGGGCAGACGAAATTATTAACTACGACTTTGGCAACCCTACCACCACCAATCCTTCTGGCACAGTCGCCCAGACACACTACCAGGATTTCAAAATTGACGGGTTGTCAATCGGTGCCGTTGTCGACTGGTAAGGGCTTTCGAAATCATACTATCAATAAAAAAGCGACCTGCTGTTATTCGCAGGTCGCTTTTTTTGTCGTTCGAGATGTCGTCAAATGCTTTGTTTTCAATCAAAGTCGAGCATCGTGACTATTTCTGCATTCTCATCACACGTGGAGAGACCTCAGGCTCTGTTTGATCGTCTTGACGAGGCTGATCGCCATTCTTTTTCATTTCCTCAGCCTTATCGCGTGCGATTCCTTCAGCGAGGGCTGCCATATTGCTGGCAGCGAGCAGTTGTGCCTGACTGAACATCGGCACGGGTTGTGACCCCAACTGATCAATGGTTTCAGAAGCAACTTCACGCCAACTCATTTTGCTGGCGACGTGCCAGGCAGCGGCTTGCTGACTCCAACGATCAACGGGCGTCCGCCCAATCATGGGCAGCAGTTCAGCTAAAACGGGGCTGTCTGAGTATTCTTCAACTTTGACTAATGTGTATTCGACACGTGGATTGGGAGGATGCTTGCCATGTTCCAG
>JBGSVC010000606.1:0-9334 GCA_041753175.1 Planctomycetaceae bacterium | reverse complement strand
ATGTCAAAACGTTGGCCTGGCTGAAGAAAATTGACAGTCAATTTGAGATGGAATGGAACGATATTGCAGAGTTGAAAGACTATGAGCTATTCGTGACTTCACCTCAATACCGCGAGTGGGTTGCTTATTTGAAGAGCAAAGGTTGAACGAATGCTATTGAAGTTGTCAGCATGAAAGTCGAAGTGATAATCGATAGATTTTTGGGTCCATGTCGTTAGGAAGTTGTTTCAAGCAATGAGTAATGTTGGGAAAACCAGGGTCGCGATCCTGGGAGCGACCGGATACACGGCTGTTGAGTTAATCAAGATACTGCTGTGGCATCCGTACGTTCAAATCACGGCGCTGACATCCCGAGGAGATGAGCCGACATCGATTGGTGCGATTCATCCTTCGTTGATCGGACGCCTGGCGGTGGACTGTGAAAATCTCTCTGCAGATCAAATTGCCGAGCGCGCTGATGTGGCTTTTTGCGCCCTGCCGCACACGGCCAGTATGGAAGTTATTCCTAAATTGCTGAATGCCGGTTGTCGGGTCGTCGACTTGAGTGCGGATTACCGGCTGCGAGATCCGGGTGTTTACGAGAGCTGGTATGGGCACGTGCACACCGATCCGACCCGTTTGGGGACGACAATCTACGGTTTGCCGGAATTGTGGGCTGAGAAAATTCCTGGTCATGATCTGATTGCCAACCCCGGATGTTATACGAGCACATCGATCTTAGGTCTGGCCCCACTGCTGGCGGGAGGCTATCTCGAAGAAACTGGAATCATCATCGATGCCAAGTCGGGTGTGTCGGGTGCAGGACGAAAACCGAAACTGACGATTCACTACCCTGAATGTAATGAAAGTATTTCGGCTTACAGTATCGGGAATCATCGTCACACACCGGAAATTGAGCAGGTGCTCAGTGACGTGTGTGGAAAAGCGGTCAGCGTCGTCTTTACTCCTCATTTAGTGCCAATGGATCGCGGCATCCTCTGCACGATGTATGCCCGGCCGGCCAAGCAGGCCAGCGAAGAAGAGCTTCTCAAGGCGATGCGTGACTATTATCACGGCAAGTCCTTTGTGCGTGTCGTGGAGCACTTACCGGGGACGAAAGATGTGACGTATACCAACTTTTGTGATATGACAGTCCGCGTGACACGAGGTGTCGTGATGGTGCTTTCCACGACCGACAATTTGATCAAAGGAGCTTCAGGTGTGGCTGTTCAGAACTTCAATTTGATGTGTGGATATCCGGAAACGATGGCGTTGTTGCCAGCCTCATCAAACTGAGAAACTTCGCTGGCAGCCTGTTGAAAATGGACGTTGTGCCTATCTTCTACACTCGAGGAACGCCGTAAACAGGGCGTTTTTTAGCACAGTATCTCTGTCATCCAGCGGCCCGTTGAGCAAATCAACGGGCAAACCATAAAGTGACGTTCATGAGTCGAGATGGAAATTGAATAGAAAGCCAGATGACATGGAGATGTTTTTGCCTCTTGGTTTTGAGTATGCCGGGGTTGCGTGTGGGGTTCGAGGCGATCAGGGGCGACTGGATGTGGCGTTGTTTGCATCAGATCGTCCGGCGGTCGCCAGTGGCGTGTTTACGACCAATAAGGTCTGCGGGGCTCCGGTCAAAGTGAGTAGGGAACGTCTGCCTCGTCAAACGGTCAGGGGGGTCATTATCAATTCGGGAAATGCAAATGCCTGCACAGGAGAGCGGGGACTTTCAGATGCCAAATCGATGACGCAGTCGCTGGCTACGCAGATTGGTTGTGATGGCGACGATGTCCTCGTGTGTTCAACGGGAGTGATTGGACGGTTTTTGCCGTTGTCAAAAATTGAAGGTGCAATTGCTTCATTGTGGCAGCAGCGTGCCGCTACGCTTGAAGGCCTGGATCACGCATCGCGCGCGATCATGACGACCGACACTGTGCCGAAAATAGTGTCTCGACGCATCCACATCGATGGGAAAGATGTCACGATTACCGGCGTCTGCAAAGGGGCGGCGATGATTGCTCCCAATATGGCAACGATGCTGGGGGTGATCATGACGGATGCGCTGGTGTCGTCGCAGGCAGTGCAGGGGATGCTCAAGCGTGCTGTCGATGTCTCATTCAATTCGATTTCAGTGGAGGGGCATACAAGTACCAGCGATTCGGTGATCGTGTTGGCTAATGGGGCTAGCGGAATTGACGTCTCTGAATCCCGCGCGTTTGAAGTGGCATTGACGCAAGTAGCCCAGGAATTGTCACAAAAAATTATTCGTGATGCCGAAGGAGCCAAGCATTTTGTTGAAGTTCGCATTCGCGGAGCTATAGACCATCTTCAGGCCCAGGTGATAGGCAAAACGATCGCTAACGATGTGTTAGTGAAGACGGCGATTACCGGGAACGATCCAAACTGGGGGCGCATTGTGTCTGCGTGTGGACGAACCGGCTATGAATTATCGGAAGCCCATATGGTTTTATCGATCAATGGACTGTGCATTTTCGACCATGGCGCTCCGACGGATACCGATCTGTCGCAGGTTTCAGCGGCGATGAAAACCGGTGAAGTGGTCATTGAATTGACACTTCCTTTTGGTCACGGTGAAGCAACGATCTGGACATGCGATCTGACAGAAGAGTATGTGCATCTGAATGCCGATTACACGACGTGACGGTGTGGCTGATGTTTTAGAGATGACGGGCTGGCGTGCGACCACAATTATTGTGATAGGACGGAAGTAATACTTTATGTGTCGAAAAACATAATAATGGGCAATAATATGTCACGAGCGTATTGTTAAACTTTTGGCGTGTCTTTCGTATCGGGTGAGAAGTCGTTATGATCGTGACTGCGTTTGTTGCGATCTCATGCAGGATAAAGTGTCTTTATGTCAGTGTCGGAAATGACGGATAGTCAGTCGAGTCTTGAAGAGAAAATCCATCAGATTGGAGAAGGTCTCTGGAAAGTCTTATCACGCAGACGGCCATCAGTGTTTGAGCGGCGCTGGTTGGAAGAGCGATTAATGAACTGGGCGATGGCCGATGAGTCGATCAAAGTTCAGATGTTTCGATTTGTGGATGTCTTGCCGATGCTTCACGGCCATGAGTCGATTAACAGGCATTTGCATGAGTATTTTGAAGAAGTGAAGGCCCGTTTGCCGTGGGCAGCGCGGCTGGGTCTGGAATTAACGGACGGAAATGGGATTCTCTCCAAAGCATTGGCCTATAATGCGCGCGTGAATGCCAGTCGGATGGCGGAGCGATTTATCGCTGGCAGCACGTTGCAGGGAGTAGAAAAGTCGCTGGTAAAATTGCGTGATCGTGGGATGGCGTTTACGATCGATCAGTTGGGTGAAGCGGTGCTCACCGAAGAGGAAGCCGAAGCGTATCAGCAGCGCTGTCTGGATCTATTGGATCATCTTTGTCGAGAGTTTGATCAGTTTGTGGAGGCACCTCAGATAGATCAGGATGAGACGGGCTCGATTCCGCGCGTTAACTTGTCGTTGAAGTTGTCGGCACTGGATCCTGGTTTTTCGCCAATTGATGCCGAGGGAAGCAGTCGTCGCATTAAAGAACGGTTACGTCCGATCTTTCGAAAGGCGATTGAACTAGGGGCATTTCTCAACTTTGATATGGAGCAAAACAGCCATAAGCCGCTGACAATATCGATTTTCAAGGAACTTCTTGAAGAGGAAGAATTCAGGGAATTCAGTGACATTGGAATTGTCATTCAGGCCTATCAACCTGCAGCTCAGGAGGATCTGGCAGATCTGTTGTCCTGGGTTGTGCGGCGCGGTGCACCGGTCTGGATTCGGCTGGTGAAAGGGGCTTATTGGGATTACGAAACAACGATATCTGCCCAACATGGTTGGCCATGTCCAGTGTACCAGCACAAGTGGGAGTCGGATGTCAATTTTGAACGGCTCTCAGAATATCTTCTTGATCATCGAGAATGGCTCAAGCCTGCTTTTGGAAGTCATAATCTTCGAAGCCTCACCCATGCTTTTGCGTATGCACAATCCCGTGGGATTCCGCAGTCCGGCTATGAGGTTCAGATGCTGTATGGTATGGGGCAGGATATGGCCCAGGTGCTCATGGAGCAGGGGTATCGCGTGAGGATTTATACGCCTTATGGCGCCTTGATTCCCGGGATGGCTTATCTGGTGAGGCGATTGCTGGAAAACACCTCCAATGATTCCTTCCTTCAGCAATCTGTACAATCCAATGTTTCGATCAAGGATTTATTGAAGTCGCCTGCGAACGTGGCTTCGAAAGCGAAAGCCCCCAATAACGAGATTCCGATCTCGAGAGTTCCCAGTTTTCACCAAGCCTCGCTCTCTACTACAACTGCATCAGGATCAAAAAACGCGATGGATCAGGAATTTCAAAACGAGCCGTTGACCGATTTCAGCTTGCCTCAGAACCGTGAAAAGATGAGTGAGGCGTTAAAGAAAGTCAAAGGAGAATTCGGCAAAGATTATGCGCTGATAATTGATGGGAAATCTTACGAGACGAAGAATCAATGGACGTCGCGCTGTCCGTTTCAAACGGATCTAGTGCTCGGTCGTGTTTCTTTGGGGAACTCAGACCATGTCACGGATGCCATTGAAGTTGCCCGTCGAACGTTTTCCGGTTGGTCGAATATGGAGCCTAAATATCGGGCTGAATATCTGGATCTGATTGGATCTGGACTTCAAAAGAGACGTTTCGAACTGGCAGCGTGGATTGTATATGAAGTGGGGAAACCCTGGCAGGAAGCTGATGGTGATGTCGCAGAAGCGATTGATTTTTGTCGATACTATGCCACTCAAATGCGACAGATTGCCGATGAATACGCCCACAATCTTCCGGGCGAAGAGAACAGTCTGTTGTTCCGAGCCAAGGGGGTGGCTGTCGTGATTGCTCCCTGGAATTTTCCGCTGGCGATTTTGACAGGGATGACTGTTGCAGCATTGGTGACGGGCAACACAGTCATCATGAAACCAGCCGAGCAATCGTCGATTGTCGCTGCCAAGTTGATGGAGATCATCAATACTGTCGGGCTGCCTGAAGGAGTTGTCAATTACTTGCCCGGGATGGGTGAGGACGTTGGGCAGGAACTGGTGGCCAGTCCTGATGTGGATCTGATTGCATTTACGGGTTCGCAGAATGTGGGACTGGAAATCTATCGCACGGCGGCTGATACCGATCGTCGTCAGAAGTCGGTTAAAAAAGTGATTGCAGAGATGGGGGGCAAGAATTCTATCATTATTGACGACGATGCCGATCTGGATGAAGCGGTCGTGGGAGTATTGAACTCATCATTCAATTTTGCGGGCCAAAAGTGTTCGGCATGTTCCCGGGTGATTGTGCTGGAAGGGATTTACGATCAATTCGTGACACGTCTGAAGGGGGCCGCCGAGGTCATGAAAATTGGACCTGCGGACGATCCTGGAACTCAAGTTGGCCCTGTGATTGATCAGGCGTCGATGCAGCGTCTTGAGGAAGCGATCAGTGGTATTCCCGAAACTTATGGCGTCCTTGTCCGTCGAGATATCAGTGAGTTCAAAGATCGTGGGTATTTCGTCTCGCCGACAATCTTTACGGATGTTCAAAGTCATGATTTGCTGGCACAAGACGAATTGTTTGGTCCGGTGCTGGTGGTGATCAAGGTGAAGAGCTTTGATGAAGCACTGCGAGTTGCCAATGATACACGTTATGCATTGACGGGTGCGGTGTTCAGTCGTTCGCCAGCCAATCTGCAAAAGGCCCGTCGAGAGTTTCAAGTTGGGAATCTCTACTTGAACCGGGGGTGTACAGGGGCGCTTGTGGATCGACAGCCGTTTGGTGGATTTAAGATGTCGGGAATTGGAAGTAAAGCCGGCGGTCCCGATTATTTGTGGCAATTTATGACTGCTGTCACGATCACTGAAAACACACTTCGTCGTGGATTTGCCCCCGTTGCTGACTAGCAGCCTGCCAACCTTCTATGCATTTGATCTAACGATAAACGATCAATGCGGAGTAAAGGGGGATCGTTTGGCGGGTGAAAAGCGATTGGTGTTTTGAGGAAGTGGTTCATCGCTGTTGCTCTTGTCGACGATCCGCAGGGGTTCTGTGGATTCTTGCTCGGAACTGGACGCGGATGCTGTGGTTGGCTCTTGCAGCGAAGTTGTGGGGGGAGAAGATTCGGCCAGTTGAATGTCTGAACCTGGAACGACGAGCAGTTTCATCCCTAACTGAAGCTGATCGGGACTAGCCATCTGATCTTTGTTGAGTTCGTAGATTTCCTGATAGCGAGCTGTTGTGCCCAGATATTTGGCAGCGATGCCAGAGAGTGTTTCGCCCTTGCCGACGACGTGATAGATGGCATCATTAGAAACAGGCTTTGTCAGTGGTTTTTGGTTTCCAGATGCAGTTACTTTTTGAGAAGTCGCAGTACCATTTTGGGCAGGAGGGGTGGACGCAATTTGAATTGGATTGGGAGCTTGTTGTTGGCCTTGGTAAATAACACTCGCCTGTGAGAAATCGACAGCGGGTAATGGTTTGTTTGTTGTCAGCGTTTGCGCAACAGGTTTGAGCGGAAGATGCTGATTCGCCATCGTACGTTGCAGCGTAGGCGAAACTTCTAATTCAGGCGCCGCGGGTTGATTCGACAGGCGCACGCCGATGGCAAGAATAAATCCAAATAGGACTATCCCCAGCGCCAGACCGATTTTCGTTTCTGGTTGCATGGCTGAGCGACATTCAAAAGTTCAACAACTCATGAACGGCATGCGAACCATCAGTGGGCACGACATGACCGGATTTTTGAATCCGTCCATGGATACACAAGATAGAGAGATCGGTTGTTGTGGAGAGAGGACTTGAATCAAATTTTGTCAAACTGTGATGAAATTAATAGGTTGTATCGTCCCCGGCATGAGTGATCGCGTCCAGGAAAGCAGTCTGGAAACTGGTTACGCTGCGATCCACTGGGACTGCCAGTCGTTTGAATCCCATTGAAATTCCGCCCGGATATTGCCCTGACGGTCGAGTTTGAGATAGTCGATGTGATCGACGACACTTTCCAGCACGGCGAAATTGTGCCTGCCTGCGGCGAG
The DNA here is from genome assembly GCA_041753175.1 of Planctomycetaceae bacterium. Taxonomy (GTDB): domain Bacteria; phylum Planctomycetota; class Planctomycetia; order Planctomycetales; family Planctomycetaceae; genus SXPC01. Next base: position 2,280 of record JBGSVC010000606.1, on the reverse strand, counting down.
TTGCGTCTCGGTGGGAATCGTGCCTCTGAGATGCTCGGGCAGGTTGATGTCGAAAGACGGTAATTTCATACCAGGAGGATATGACGCGAGGTAACACAGGCGGCTGGTCGGTGTGGCGTTGTTCCAGGCTTGGTCAACTTTTGGCCCTGACGTCAAAATCGACATCGTGGAATGCAAGCGGACCTGAATTTGACGCGTGTGATCATAGATATGCCAGGCAACAAGTGAGTTCTGTCGGATGGAGTTGATCTTGGTGGAACGAAGATCCGTATAACAGCGCAATCTCCGATGTTCAAAGCTGGCTTGTCTTAGAATAAGTGTGCGGACAGCAGGTCTGTTGCCCTCGAGGTTTGCCAGCGTAGGAGTCTTCCAGGGTGAGGATGCAGAATCGTCGAGTTCCAGATAATGCCAGATGTCAGAGAGAATATCGGGTAGATTTGGCAACGCTGTCTCCTGTGACTGAGAAAAGATACATTGTGGACATTTCCAACCTTCTGAACATCTTCGGCCTGAAATTTCAGACACTTCACTAATTATTCATCTGATTCCCACCAGTTTCTTTAGAGAGAAGTGAGATGATAACACTGTTGTTGTATTGAAGTGACGGTTGATGTTTGAACGCCAAAAAGGAGGTTCAGGTATTGACCCAGACTTCAGGAACGTTGACTTTTGGGTGTGATTGAAAACCTATCGTCAGGTCATCCAATATGCCAGAGAGAATACGCACGTTATTTCTCAGCGATTTACATTTAGGTTCGCCACACTGCCGGGCGCATGAGTTGTTGGATGTACTCCGATATTATGAGCCTGAGGCCATCTATCTGGTAGGGGATGCCATTGATGGACGAGAGTTGAAGTCGCGTTGGCGCTGGCCTGAAATTTATAATCAGATTTTGGCGCGGTTGTCTGAGTTACGCGATCAGGGGACAGAACTGTTTTATACACCCGGTAACCATGATGAATTTGTTCGGTCGTTGTTGAAAACGGTCCCTGCAAAATTCGTTCTGGGGGCAGTGAAAGTGGCGCCGGAATTTATTCACATCACGGCTTCCGGACAGCGATTACTGGTGATTCATGGCGATCAGTTTGACGCTCACGAATGCCACGCTGGCATCATCTCTTCGCTCACCGCGATGATCTACGACAAATTGCTTTACCTGGATTACTGGTTGCGCCGGGCAGGTATGAGGATGAGTCATTATGAACAGAGTGTCTGTTACCGAATCAAAATGCGCATGGGGCGACTGCAACGATTTTTTACTCAGTATCGTGATCGCTGTTTGATGCATGCCCGTGCCCGAAAGATGGACGGCATCATCTGTGGACATATTCATCAGCCACTTCATATGACAGTGGGGCAGACGCAATACCTGAACACAGGTGACTGGTTGGAGCATTGTTCAGCCATTATTGAAGATGAACAGGGAACGTTGAAATTGTGTTTTCACCATGATCTAAACACCGCTGAAGTCGGTCGGCAACAGGATCAGTCTACCGGTAATCAGCCCAAAACGGGCTTCCATTCCGACTTTGAGGAAATGTGTCCTGTTTGATTTTCCAGATTTTTCTGGCTGATTCCATTTTGTGTCTCCGGGGCGTCCATAAACGGACGGATTGCTCTTCGGCGATGTACATCGAGCGATTTATCAGGTCGCCACTGAGCCATGGCATTTTGAAAACCTCATCGGCTCTGGGGGAAATCGTTGTCGCCTATGCTTTCCAACACAGTCAGGCTTTTGTAGATTGTAAGTGCTGCGTATACAATATGAAGCGGCTTTAACTCATGAGTTCTTCGTCCCTGTGGAGTTTTGCGAAGACGAGTTACGGTCAAGGACGTCATCGGAGATGACATTTTATTCCCCACTACAAGGCGCCTGGGTGCATGCATCTTTCTCAAATTGAGCCTCAAAATTTAAGCCCTCCTTCTTCCAAACGACGACGCCTGAGCGGAACCATACGCAAAACATTGGGACTCGACCATGTCAGCAAAGCATGGTTTAAGTTTGTTCATGGAAGCAGCCTTGTTTACAACACCTGCTGGGAAGATCCCCGTCTGGATCACGTAGCCTTAGAGCTGACTGAGAAAGACAACGTGTTGGTGATTACTTCGGCGGGCTGCAATGCGCTCGATTTTGCCCTGTCCAATCCCAACCATGTTTATACGGTCGATGTTAATCCCAAGCAAAATGCGTTGCTGGATTTGAAAATCGCAGCGATCAAACAGCTTGACTACGATGATTTCTTTCAGCTCTTTGGAAAAGGAAGCCATCCGGAATTCAA
>JBGSVC010000605.1:0-5678 GCA_041753175.1 Planctomycetaceae bacterium | reverse complement strand
AGTAGAAATAAGCCTAAAGTTGCGATCGGGGCATTGCTGGAAGTAAACGGGTTCTCTGCAGACTCTTCACGATATCGCTGATAACGAGGACCAACCACGATCACGGCGGCCAGGGCACACCAGGCACCGACAGAATGCACGACTGTGGATCCTGCAAAATCACGAAATCCCATTTTCAGTAACCATCCCGTTGAATTTTGTGGGTCAAGATTCGACCAGGCCCAGTGTCCAAAAACGGGATAAATTACAGCAGCAATAATGACCACAAAGAAACAATAGGCTTTGAGTCGAATTCGTTCAGCGACCGCTCCTGAGCAGATCGTTATCGAGGTGCTCGAAAAGACGGCTTGAAAAATGAAAAACGCACACAGGCTGGGGGCCAGGGTGTCGTCAAAGCAGAAGTAATTTGTGCCGATGAATCCACCAATGGTGTGGCCAAACATCAGTCCGAAGCCGACGGCCCAGAAAATCAATGTCCCGATACACAGATCAATCAGGTTTTTCGACGCGACATTGATCCCATTCTTGGAACGACACAATCCCGTTTCCAGGCAGCAAAATCCAGCTTGCATTAAAAAGACGAGGATCGTCGAAAACAAGAGCCAGAGTAAGTCGGTGGGCGACAAGGTGAGCATGGCGTTTCAAATAATTTCAACAATAGGAGGTATGGGGAGGGCCCTGAGTTGCAATGCGTCAACTCAGAGATGCTTTGCCAAAACCTACGATGCAATTTTGAAACGTGGCGAAACATTTTAAAAACAATACTTCGATTCAGTTTTTTCACGCCAGCCGTTATTTCGGATCGAAGCGATTATCCGGGTATAGCAAGAATCAAATGCGGGTTGCCGCTATTTTATTGTCCGCCGTTTACAAAGCATGTATTCAATTCCAGGCAATGAACGACGTTTTCAAACGGTAATTCAGCATTTCAAAATGGAAAACTGAAGTTGTGCTCATCTCCGACTCCAAACATGTTGAACGAGACGCACTGTGACAGTAAATAACTTGCCAACAAGAAATGTTCAACGGCATCAAGCAACGCGAGGCAAATACGCCAGAAGTTCTCGGCTCGGCTTCTGGAAGCAACAATTCCCCAAGACGTTCATCCCGTGAATCTGCATTTCTGCAAACAATCGTTTCTTGGTGAACTTGTTGCAGTGCATACCAACGGTTTGGGGAATAATATCCGTCGGAGAAGGTTTAATGTAGGTATAACCTTGGGCGATGTAGTCTTCATCGACAGAATAGAATGGCGTCTCGGCCATGCAGTAACCACCAGGCCTTAGGGCTGTGTGGATCAACGGCAGAAGTTGTTGCACTTCGGTTGTCGGAATATGTTCAATCACATCGAGCATAAAGACAGCATCAAACTGACCGCTGAATTTCTGCTGGCTCATAAATTCGAGCGCATCACCCAGGTAGACTTCCACAGATTTGTGAAGATATTCGGCGTTCATTTTGGTCGCCAGTTCGTAGGCGGCTTCGGAAAAATCGACGCCGACGTAAGAATGAACCTTGCCTTTGGTCAGGAAGTAGCGAATCGATTCGCCCCGTCCGTAGCCAAGTTCGAGAACATCTTTGCCCTGCAATGGGATGGAGCCTAAGTGTGCCGCCATCACAGGTCGAATTTGTCCCTGCTGCCATTCCTTGAATCCATCAACCCCATACCCAACTGGCTGACCGTGGTCGTTGACACCTGTAAAATATTCTTTGGTATACAGTTCTTTGCGAAATCCCATGAGGGCAATCCTTAGCCAGGCGTGGAAGTAAACGTAAGACCGGTAAACGGAATCTGTAAACAGATTTCATCATGCAACACGACTTTGTGGTACGCGTTGAGCCATCAATGCGTTGGGGTCGAGCAAGGCCATCAGCTCGCTTTTTGATTTTTTCGTCAGCAAGCGTTTGCAATCGTCCGCTTGACCGCTCAGAGGAGTCAATGTGGGGGTCTGGTCGATCGCCATCCGGCTTTCAGCGATCGTATAGATGTGATAGCCAAATGGTGATAACTGTTGAGCAACCCGTTGCGAGGTGACTGGGTCCATGGCGGCACACAAAAGATCGGGATGATGACCAAGGGTCTGCAACATTCCCTGAAAGACAGCCAACTCGCTGCCGGGAGTGTCGATCTTGATCAATTCAGGCACTGGGAGGTGATGGTCGACGAGCAGTTGATCGATAGCCACCAGTGAAACGATCTCGGTATCAAGAGGGGTTCGTTGTTGTGGATCGTTCAAAGACGATGTCGCATCGAGAATGAGGTCATCACCAAAAATCTTCAGTGGAACCCTCGACGACTCATGACCTGCAGCGGCTTTGATGGCACTGACACGATTGAGCTGATTGAAGTGGGCGTTGATCAGAAATCGGGCATGCGCACGGCCGTTGGGTTCCAGGCCTAACACACACGCCTCAGGATTAGCACGTGCAGCTAGCAGCGTGTAGAGCCCGGTGTAGGCCCCCAGATCCAATATCATCGAGGCTTTGCGCGCCAGTCGCTGCCACACATACGTCGAAGCAGACTGATACATCCCCTGCCACTGAATCGCCGCTACGCAGTGGTCGTCGTTGTGGGTGAACATCGTGAAGTTCTCCCCTTCGTAGTCCTGAATCTGATAATATCCATACCAGGCGGACTGCTTCAGCACCACTGACGTAGAGACGTGTTGCTGTTGCTTTCGCGCGAGTTCCTGCATGCTGCCTGTCAGCTCGTTTCTTCGAGCCAGGGTCGCTGGTGAATTTTCCACCAACTGATGGGTCGCTTTGAGTGTTCGAAGATGATCCTGCCAATGCGCCGCAGGTTGTTGATCAGATCGCGTCGCTGAGTTGTTGAGATTGACCAGATGAATCGGCGCTTTGAAACACTTGGCATGCTGCCAAAGCTCCCAACAAAGGGTCATGATGTCGACAATCCGCGCAGCCGATGCGGAGTTCAACAGGTTCAGCAAAACATCGGCTCGAACGAAAAACCCGACATCAACCCCACTGGCGGTCGGAAGCAGGAGCAGATCTTTAAGTGATGCCGTTTGAGAGATTTGTGGAACACGCATGTAGGCTGTCGACGCAGACGGCTGCTGATCGACGATTTGTCCCCAGAGGGCTTCATGTTGGCGATGCTGTCCTTGAAGTCGATGAAAGGCTTCCGGATGAACGAGGCAATCCTTTGTAACGACAAACAACCAGCAACACTCCTGCCTGATCGCGCTGATCAGAGTTGAGTGAAGTGTCTTGACAAAACTCGCTTCGACGACCGGGGGGATCGTCTCAATTCGCAGAAAATCTCCCGTGCTATGGATAATGGCGTTTTGAATCGAACGCGTGGTGTCTTGAAACGAGTCAGGCTCAACGGTCTCCTCTCCCCGCGAAGGCATCAGCAAAACTCCACACACACCCTGATTGAGCACGACATTACCAGAGGCTTGAGTCGCCGCTGGGGCAACGGCAGGCGGGGTGGTCGGGGATGGTTTTTGTCCAAGATTAAATGAGACCGGTTGCATCATGCCATCCTGTCGGCGCGCGTGCCATGAAATGAGGAGTGTCGACCGAAGTAGAAATTCAGACTCTGTCATCAGGGATAAAGTCAATCCCGACGTGTTCTTCCTGGAAATCCCACAACAGCGTCTGTGAGGGGTATCGGTTCGGCAGACTTTAGCGATTGAGCAGGAAATAGCGGTCAAAAAGAATTGGGAGGAATTGATGAGTCAAAGAGGCACCAGTATGATTTAATGGGAGGTTTAGGAGATATAGGGCAAGGCGTACAGTGGTAGTCACGTTTCTCCGCCGGCTTCATGCATTTCAAGTTGTCTCATTTTTCGATAGAGATTACTGCGATGAAGACCCATCAAACGGGCAGCTTCACTCATGTTTCCCTGCACACGTTTGATCGCCTTGCGAATATAGTCACGTTGAAATTCTTCTGTCGCTGGCATAAGACCTAATTCGAGATTCGCTGACGCAGACGCGGCTGATTCCGGCGAGAGCATAAACGCCAGATCTTCTTCGGTCACTTCGTTTCCTGCTGTCAAAAAAGCGACACGCTCCATCAGGTTTCGAAGCTCTCGAATATTTCCCGGCCAGTGATGAGCCTGCATTTTTTTCTTCGCTGAGGAGGTCAGTTTCAATGACGACTTTCGTGCCTGTCCACAAAAACGTTGCAAAAAGAAATCAGCCAACAGCAGGACATCTTCCGGACGATCACGCAGCGCAGGCAGCGAAATGGTCACGACGCTGAGCCGATAATAAAGGTCCTGTCGAAACTTTTTGTCGGTGACTTGATGGACGAGATCGGCATTCGTCGCCGCGATCACCCGGACATCGACGGGAATCGATTTCGATCCACCCACGCGTGTGACGACCTTCTGTTCAAGCACCCGCAAAAGCTTGGCTTGTCCACTCAACGACATATCGCCGATTTCGTCGAGAAACAACGTCCCTCCATCGGCAAGTTCGAACTTTCCGGCGCGGGCTTCGTGAGCGTCGGTGAATGCCCCTTTTTCGTGGCCAAACAATTCACTTTCCAATAACGAATCCGTCAGCGCTGCACAGTTCACCGCAACAAAAGGCTTCTCCGCTCTGGCACCCTGATAGTGCAGCGATTGGCTGACAACCTCTTTGCCCGTGCCGCTTTCTCCCAGCACCAGCACCGGCAGATCCGTCCCTGCAAGTCGTTCGATGGTCGCCTGCAAAGAAACAATCGCCGGGCTTTGTCCGATCAGTTCCACCTGCCCGGAAACCTGACGCGTCAAACGTCTCACATTTTTATTAAGCGATTCAAACTGCTGGGCACGTTCCAGTGCATAGCTGGCATAGGTCCCCAGTCGTTGCAGCAAATGATCATCTGTCGGCGTAAATGAGCCATCCAGTTTATTGATCAGTTCGAACGCCCCGATAATTTTCCCGCCTTGATTGCGCAGCGGAACACACAAAATATTTCGGGTGCGATAGCCAGTTTTCAAATCGACGGTCTTATCAAATCGTTTGTCCTCACTGACATTGTCGACCGTGATCGACTCTCCCGAATGAATCACTTCGCCAACAATCCCTTTATCGTCAGGCAATCGAAGTTTTCCCGATTCCACACCGAGCGCCGGACACGCTTCAAGCTCATGCTGTTTGGCATCCCAGACAAAGATGCTGGCACGATCGGCTTTCATCAAATCAGTCGCTTCCTGAGCAAGTTGATTGAGCAATGCATGCGTTTCGGTGTACTCACTGAGTTTCAGCGAGATGCGCAATAATTCCTCCGTCAGATTTTGTTGCAGTTGCAGACTTTCCCGCTGTTTAACCGCATCAAGTCCATGTGAAAGCGTGGTGCCCAAAGCCAGTGTGGCTTCCAGTTGTTCAGCGACCAGATTGCGGCCACACGCCACCAGCAGCAGCGGCATCGAACGATCGATTGTCGTCAAAGGGACAATAATCGTTGCCCAACCCCCTGGTTCATCGGAATCAATGAATAATCCAAAATCTTCGTTCAACGCTTCCTGGAGATCCGCTGTCGTCGGAAGTCGAAACGGGCGTCGACCTGATTCCGCAATCACGGCAACCGCCGGCTGAGTGGTCATGATGGAGGTCCATTGTGATGACAACTCCGACATGATCATCGAAAGACTGCGCGGTGCAAAATCAGCAAGTGCATCGGTTTCCAACGAAAGATCAGCAATTTGGCGCACGGATTGAAA
>JBGSVC010000604.1:0-17342 GCA_041753175.1 Planctomycetaceae bacterium | reverse complement strand
GCCACACCAGCGCTTTTGTCCGAAGGGGAGATCCATACTCACAACATACACCTGGGAATTGTTCAGCTTGGAAGCCTCATCATTAAATTTTTTTGATTCCAGACTGCACACCGCAGTGTCCAATGAAGGCACACTCGCAATAATGCGATATTTCCCAGCAGAACTGGCCAGCGTCACGTCTTCCAGAGCGTTGCTTTGGAGTTTGAAATCAGGAGCCTTGTCTCCCACCTTCACTTCGCCACCAACTAGAGTCACCGGATTGCCTTTAAGAGTCACTTGAGGCATGATCACATTTCCTTTAAATAAATGAAGACAGACAAATTGAGTGGAGCAGCCCGTTGATGTTTACACTGGGCCGCCTGATTTCAGGGATGGAATCATAAAAACGCCCGTTTTCAGGCGATTTTGGGAGTATCGAAAACCAACACGAAATCGATTTTCATCAGGCAGGTCGTCACTGACCGGCTTTTTCCCCGTCACTGACGATATCATGGAAATTTTCAAATCAATTTCCCAGACATTTTCTCGCTAATTATTGTAACATGTCCGAACCGGAAATTCCCCTCTCGACAGCGATTTCACTCCGTTTTCATGCTGCACCTCGATTAAACATTCATTGATGACCCTGCAGGCCATTTTCCTCCAACACCACCACACACACCAATCGACTTCGCCATGCAACACTACGATTTCGACGTTCTCATTATCGGCGGCGGCCACGCTGGTATCGAAGCCGCACTCGCCTCCGCCCGCCTGGGCGCCAAAACCGCCATGCTCACCATGAATGTCGATATGGTCGGCGCGATGAGCTGCAACCCAGCCATCGGCGGAGTCGCCAAAGGACAGATCGTCCGCGAAATCGACGCCCTCGGCGGAGAAATGGGAAAAACCATCGACGCCACCGGCATCCACTTCCGCATGCTCAACAGCAGTAAAGGCCCCGCGATGCATTCGCCACGCGCACAGGCCGACAAAAAAGCCTATCAGTTCCTCATGAAACACATTGTCGAACAGACCGACAATCTCCACCTCAAACAGGAGATGGCCGAAAGACTCCTCGTCGAAAACGGAGCCGTCACCGGCGTCCAGGTTCGCGGACCCGCCATCTATCGCGCCAAAGCCGTCGTTGTCACCACAGGCACCTTCCTCCAGGCCATCATGCACACCGGCGAAGCCAAAACCGCTGGCGGACGTGCCGGTGAAGGCACCACCGGCACTCTCTCCGATTCCCTCCGCGAACTTGGCTTCGAACTCACCCGCTTCAAAACCGGCACTCCCGCCCGCATCAACGGCCGCACCATCGACTACTCTGTCTGCACCATTCAACCCGGCGACGACAACCCTCAGCCCTTTTCCTACCTCAACGACAAACTCCACATCCAACAACTTCACTGCTGGCTGACCGAAACCAACGACCACGTCCACCAGACCATCCGCGACAACCTCCACCGCGCCCCCATGTACTCCGGGCAAATCCACAGCCGCGGACCCCGCTACTGCCCCTCCATCGAAGACAAAGTCGTTCGCTTCGCTGAAAAACAATCCCACCAGATCTTCCTCGAACCCGAAGGCCGCAACACCCTCGAAGTCTACTGCAACGGCATCTCCACCAGCCTCCCCCGAGACGTCCAAGACAACATGATCCGCAACATCCGCGGCCTCGAAAAAGCCGAGATCATGCGCTACGGCTACGCCGTCGAATACGACTTCGCTCCCCCCACCCAACTCCTCCCCACACTCGAAACCAAACTCGTCTCCGGTCTGTATTTCGCCGGTCAAATCAATGGCACCACAGGCTACGAAGAAGCTGCCGGCCAAGGCCTCATCGCCGGTATCAACGCCGCTCTCAAACTCAAACAGGCCGATCCTTTCATTATCGATCGCAGCCAGGGCTATCTGGGCGTCATGGTCGACGACCTCGTCACCAAAGGTGTCGACGAACCCTATCGCATGTTTACCTCCCGCGCTGAATACCGCCTCCTCCTCCGACAAGACAATGCCGACCGACGACTCACCCCCCTCGGCCGCAATATCGGCCTCGTCGACGAAACTCGCTTCCAACAATACCAGCAACATGAAGCCGACATCCAACGCGGCCTGACTCTTCTCGCCTCCCAGCGATACCAGGGCCAGTCACTCGAAGCCTGGCTCAAACGCCCCGACTACCAATGGGAGCATCTCTGCCAGATGTCTTCCGAACTGTCAACATTCACCTCCCAAATCTCATCTCGCACGCGCGAACAAATCGTCATCGAAGTCAAATACTCAGGCTACGTCAAACGTCAGGAAGCCGACATCGCCAAAGCCGCCAAAACACAAAACCTCCGTATCCCCGACTCCTTCGACTACAAATCCATCATCCAACTCCGCACCGAAGCCAAAGACAAACTCTCCACCATCCGCCCCCTCACCCTCGGCCAGGCCGGTCGCATCAGCGGCATCACCCCCGCCGACCTCTCCATTTTAATGTTGTATTTGAAGTGAACCTGACCAGGCACCGAACTATCAATGTTTACAGACAGGAGTAGTAGATGGACACGCTTATCGTAGAAAAAATTGGCGATCGTTATGGAGTGATTATTCCCTCCGATCTGGTGGAAAAACTCCAAATTAACATGGGAGATGTCGTCACTCTCTGTAATTCATCATCAAGTTCCGATGATCAACAACATGAACTCGAAATGAAGATCGTCACTAAAATCATCGAGGAGAATTCAAATCTTTTCCGTCGACTAGCCCAATCCTGATAGTCCTATGACATAATCCACACAGCTCTCTCATCCCCCTTCAAAAAAATTCAAAAATCTCCAAAGTACCGTTTTCTTTTGAGTAATTTTTACATTCTACGCAGTTTAACGTCTCCCCAACATCCTCCCAGCGAACTGCCCATTCTCACTATACTATTAAATATCAATCATTTACGTCGATTCCCTCCTGTTAGTTTACACAACGTGTGTGGTTTTGGAGGATTAGAAAAGACATTGACCAATTCATAACAATAGGTAAAATTCCTTGCGTTGACCTACTGATGACTTGACGGTGGCGGATCTTTCGCTCCACGTCCTCAGTCCCAACTTCACAACACACACTGATGGTGTTCCTCATTCTTTTCGATTGTCCAGGAGCGTTCGACCTGCAGGGATCGTTGCAGGTTTGTTCAAAGGATGGAGCTTTATGAAAACCGTTTTTACCACCGGCGAAGCCGCGAAGATCTGCAAGGTCTCGCAGCAAACTATTATTCGCTGCTTTGATTCAGGACAACTGAAAGGATTTCGTGTCCCAGGATCTCGATTTCGTCGTATCCCCAGAGACATCCTTTATAAATTCATGAAGGATAACCAGATCCCCACGGATGCCCTCGAATCAGGCAAACGCAAAGCCCTCATCGTCGACGACGATGTCGAACTGGTTGAACTCATGAAAGATGTCCTCGAGCGTGACGGACGATTCGAAGTCCGATCCGCCAACAACGGCTTTGATGCCGGTATGATGGTTCGTGAATATCAACCAGATATCCTGGTTCTCGATTTCATGCTCCCTGATATCAACGGCAAAGAAGTCTGCACCCGAGTCCGCAGCGATTCCAGCCTCGATGACGTCAAGATTCTCTGTATCTCAGGCCTCGTCGAGCAAGAACAGATCGAAGAACTCAAACGCTGCGGAGCTAACGACTTCCTGCAGAAACCCTTCGATGTTGAAACCCTCGTCGACCGAATCTGCAAACTCGTGGAAATCCAGGCTCCTGAAACCGCTTAAGCAGCGGCCTTCACCACCTAAATCCAAAAACCCTCGGCTCCATAGCCGAGGGTTTTTTCATGCGCCTGGAATCCTCAACTCGCGATCAAGTCGGTTATCCAACTGGTAATCCTATATTCAGAATTTATTTGACTGGGTTGTCGATCTTGATGACATGAGTTCGACTAACCATGTTCGCAAGCCATGCAATCGTCCGCCCTTTATTGCAATCCAACACTCAAGCGAAAGCCAAACAAAAATGCACACGTCAAAAAACAAAATCTGCCTATGGTATGACAACGACGCCGTCGAAGCCGCTCATTTCTACGCCAAGACCTTCCCCGATTCGTCCGTGGGCTCGATGCACCGGGCACCTGCCGACAATCCCTCAAGTAAGGAAGGCCATATTTTGACCGTCGAGTTCAACGTCATGGGGATCCCCTGCATCGGACTCAACGGCGGCCCTGGTGTTGCACATAATTGGGCCTTCTCATTTCAAGTCGAAACTCAAGACCAGGCTGAAACCGACATCTACTACAACGCCATTCTGGAAAACGGCGGCCAGGAGAGCCAGTGTGGCTGGTGTCAAGACAAATGGGGAATCAACTGGCAAATCATCCCTGCCGTTTTGACCAACGCCTTCACCGGCCCAGATCCCGCGGCCGCAAAACGTGCTTTCAACGCCATGATGACCATGAAAAAAATTGACGTCGCCGCCATCCAAGCCGCTATTCGTGGATAACTACCATTCCACCGAATAACAAGTTCATGCGATTTACTGACTACTCTTAATAGACTCTTCTGAATGACAAAACGTTTGTAACAGCCCAAAAAGGAATCTGCCATCATGTCCAACTCATCAAACAACATCCGACTCCATCGCATCCTGCGTGCCCCAGCCGAGCGCGTTTACAATGCCTTCCTTGACCCAGATGCCTTGTGCCGCTGGCTGCCACCCTACGGCTTCCTGGGAAGAATTCACCAGATCGATCCAAAAGTCGGTGGCTGTTATCACATGTCCTTCACCAACTTTGAAACCGGCATCGGCCATACCTTCCAAAGCACGTATCTGGAATTGATTCCAGATCAGCGAATCGTCATGGCCGACAAATTCGATGACCCCTTCTTCTCAGGCGACATGACCAAAACCATCACGCTTCAACCCGTCAGTTGTGGCACTCAAATCGATATCCTTCACGAAGGTTTGCCAATCGCCATGCCTCTGGATATGTGTTACCTCGGATGGCAAGAGTCGCTGTTGCAATTGGCCCACCTCGTTGAACACGAAATGCCCAAAGATACTTAATCCTTGAGTACTTCATTTCAGCAGGTCCGCTGACTAAAAAATCCTTCCGGCAAATTCCCCTTTCGCTCACACTCTTGAAAATCGGGTCATCCGAATATGCCCAATGATGGTGCCCTCACAGCCTCTCATCCCTGCATTGTCTTCCATGAAAGTCTTGGCGAGTTAACAGCCACAGACTATGATGGCGACAGAACTGTTTTTCAACCAATCAGTCCATCGACTGAAAAATCGAATACAATTCTCTGCACAGTCCATCAATTTCGTCCACAATCTCATCAGGCTATATCATGGGCATCTCCAGTCGCGACTACTATCGCGACAACCCTCCACGCGACTACTATGGCTCCTCTCTGGGAGGAGCCTTTTCATTTACTCCCATCGTCAAATGGCTGATCATCGCCAACGTGGTTGTCTTCGTCGCCGAACTCCTGATCGTCGGACAAGTCAATTCGGGTGGTTTATTTGCTCGTCCTTTCACACGACACTATCTGGTCGAGTGGGCAGATCTCGACCCCAACCATACCATCTATTCGTTTCAAATCTGGCGCCTGCTCACCTACGCCTTCCTCCATGATCCCAACGGCTTGGGGCATCTCTTCTTCAATATGCTCGGCCTCTTTTTCTTCGGCCGCGAACTCGAAAATCTCTACGGCAGCCGCGAATTCCTCTGGTTTTACCTCGGATCTGCACTCGGCGGCGCAATCCTCTTCCTCTTCTTCTCCCTCTACTTTCGCGATACCAGCCCTGCCATCGGAGCGTCCGGTGCCGTCATGGGAGTCCTCATGCTCTATGCCCTGCATTTTCCGCATCGGCAGATTTATATCATGTTTCTATTCGCCGTCCCGGTCTGGCTTGTCGTCGCCTTTATCGTCGCAGGCGATTTCTTCCCGCTCATCAAACGCATCGGTAGCGGAGAAGTGACCGACAATGTCGCCCACGCCGCCCATATCGGCGGACTGCTCGTCGGCTATCTTTACTACCAATCGCACTTTCGTTTCACCCCCTATTTGCAACGTCTGGAAGACTGGTTCCCACAACGCCATCCCTTCACCAGTCACAAACGCTCCGTCGAGCGACCCATTCTTAAATTCCCCGGCACTGCATCCGCCAAACGCCCGACTCCCAACGTCAAAGTCTATCACGAACCTGCCTCGACTCAAGAAAACCGCGCTCAGGTAGACCTCTTGCTCGAACAACGTGTCGATCAAATTTTGGCGAAAATCAGTCGCGAAGGCGAAACCAGCCTCACCGACGACGAACGCACCATCATGCGCGAAGCCGCTGAAGCCTACAAGCGACGAAAACGCGAATAAACACTGGCCATGCACCCCAATTCTCCACAGCGCGACTTTGCCCTCCAGATTGTCCACCAACTCACCCAGGCCGGATTTCTGGCGTATTGGGCCGGAGGGTGTGTCCGCGATCTCCTGCTGGGCATCACTCCCAGCGACTACGACGTCGCCACCACAGCCACCCCCGAACAAGTCCAACAACTCTTCGGCTACAAAAAAACTCTCGCCGTTGGGGCGTCCTTCGGCGTCATCGTCGTCATCGGAAACAAACAGGCCGGTCAGGTCGAAGTCGCCACCTTTCGCAAAGAAGGGACCTACACCGACGGCCGACGCCCCGATCAAGTCGACTACTGCAACCCCCAGCAGGATGCCCTCCGTCGCGATTTCACCATCAATGCCATGTTTTACGACCCCCTGTCAGAAACCCTCCACGACTTCGTCGGCGGACAACAGGATCTGGCGATCGGCCTCATCCGTGCCGTCGGCATCCCCGCTGATCGCATGGCCGAAGATAAACTCCGCATGCTCCGCGCCATCCGCTTTGCAGCACGTTTCGACTTCCAGATAGAATCCCTAACTCGATCCGCCATCGAAACAATGGCCGATCAACTCACCGTCGTCAGTTGGGAACGCATCGCCGATGAATTCCGTAAAATGCTCAGACATCCCCATCGCTCAAAGGCCATTGAGCTATCCTGGCAAACAGGTTTACTTTCGGTCATCATCCCGGAAATCAGCCGCAACACCAACCGTCTACAGCAGACATTAGCTCTTCTCGCCGCACAACGTCACCCCTCCTTCGAACTCGCCATGGCGATTCTGCTCAACACACTTATTGAAGACCCAAACCCCCTGCCAGTCATCAAATCCATCTGCCACCGCTTCAAATTATCCAACGACGAAACACACTCCATCCTTTGGCTGACCGAGCACCGCCACAGCCTGTCCGCTCCAGAATCGCTTCCTCTCTACAGGCTCAAACGACTCCTCATCAATCCTCTCGCGCCCCTTCTCCTGAATTGGATCCAGTTGACCGACGAAGTTCATCATCAACCTCCCGTAGCCTATTTGTTCTGTGAGACATATCTTCGAAACACCCCCCTCGACCGTCTCGATCCTCCCCCTCTGCTCACAGGTAACGATCTCAAACAACTCGGCCTCACTCCAGGCAAACAGTTCTCACACATCCTCGAATTCATTCGCCAACATCAACTCAATGAAACCATCGACACCCGCCAAGCCGCCATCGACCTCCTCCACCAACAAAACTGGCTCCCCTCATAAACAAAAATGCCCCCGATGAACCTAACCATCGGGGGCGTCATTGAATTCACATCATTGACACAAGACTTATTCAGCCTTCTTGCCATCATCCGTTCTTGTGTAATGCATTGACATGCAAGGTTGCATTTCGGTATCTGCCCCCATCGACATGCTCATATTAAACTGCATTTCGTCGCTGCTGATCATCTTCATGACCATTTTGCATTTTGACGGACCCATCGGACAAGTCGCTTCCCCCATCGAAACCATCGTCTTTGTCGCAGGATCATAACTTCCCTGATAACTCATAATGCCCGTATTAAAGTTATCAATCCATGTCCCGACAAACTTCCCCAGGTTCTTGTCATAACCAACCAGTCCCATCCCCTTCATGGGCTGTCCCATAAATTCACCCTCAAAATTTTCCACGATATAACGTCCACCCATCACTGTCCGAATCGTCGATTTTCCCTCTGTTTTTTCGGACTGTCCAGTCGGCATCATATGCTCACACTCACACTTCCATGTTCCCGCCATCGATTTGAGCATCTTGTGCTCGTCCGTCGGTGCTGCCGCTTCTTTCATCATTTCCAGCATCATCTCAGGCGTCATTTTTGACGGATCAAATGCCTCACCACCCTTCGGTTCATCTGCAGCCCAGCTCAC
Organism: Planctomycetaceae bacterium; assembly: GCA_041753175.1. Classification (GTDB taxonomy): domain Bacteria; phylum Planctomycetota; class Planctomycetia; order Planctomycetales; family Planctomycetaceae; genus SXPC01. The sequence goes on along the minus strand of JBGSVC010000604.1, from coordinate 9,080 downwards.
CTGGCAGACACTCAAGACCAGACTCAACACCATCATCATTTTCAAGTTCTTCACAGCCATCTCCTCTCGAATAAAATGAATCCATACGATGCAAGACCTACCATACGCCCACATCCGTACACACCCTAACCAATCTTTCGCTCTCTTGCAAACTCTTGCTCAAGAATTCATCAAGACCTCACGTCCAAGACCGCGCAACGCCTCAATCGTCTCTTTGACCAACGGCCCCATCTTCGGATGGGCTGGCTCCAGGGAAATTGGTAATCCATACTCCCTGAGCGTTTCACTGCACGTCGGACCAATCGATGCCACAAATCCTGATTTCAACCTGTCAATCATCGTCCCCCTGAGTCCCATCTGGTCGGCTACCTCGACCAGATGATGCACCTGCTGCGCGCTCGTGAACAGCGTCGCATCATACTTCCCCTCACAAATCCCCGTCACTGCCGATTTCAAAGGCTCCAAATCATCCGGCAGCGCCCACTGATAGACCATCACCGCACTCACCACCGCGCCCCGCGCTTCCAGTTCACGATACAATTCTGCACTCGGCTTTCCATACTCCTGCACACACACCCGCAGACCTTCCTTAATGATCGACTCTCGATCAACCAGCGCCACTAAATCTCGCCACGTGTTCGGTTCGGGCACACGATAATCAATTCTCGTCCCCCACTTGCTCAACACCGACGCCGGTTTTGGTCCCCGGACCAGCACTGAGACTTTTTCCATACTCGAGAGAAACTCTTCAGAACTCCAACGTGTTTCCAATAGTTCACGCAGGGCAGTCGCCCCCACTCCGGTCATAAAGATCACCAGGTCAAAGTCCCCAGCCATCAACCGTTCACCAAAGGCAAACACGCCCTCGTTTTCTTCCAATGGGACTTCCTGCATCGACGGTGCAATCACACCCACTGCTCCCATCCGTTCGATCAAAGAACCCATTTCGGCACAACGCCGACTCTCCAGACTCAACAACACATATTTGCCCACAGCATCTTCTCTCACGAATGAGCCTTCATCAGTTGTCATCACAGTCCCCTGTCAAAACAGTCTGCTGCCAAAAACAACGATTATAGATTCTCAAAGCTGAAGAGCACACAACGCGCTGACCATTTTCACCAGGAACGCGAACGATGGCAGAATCGTCGTCGGCAAAATGCCTGTGAGGTACCACTTAAACAAAGCATTGGGGAGCGTGGCATTCCACGAAAAACACGGCAACATCGAAAATTTGTGAAACTTCGACGATTTTTGATGGTTCAGCTCGAACCGAAGCATTAAGATGGATGACTGAAGGGCATGGGCGCTCGCCCGGGATATCCCACGAAGATATCACCGGCCATACCCCCAGTCAGTCCACACATCCCAGCCTGTAAATCGTTTGGAGATCGATGTTTTCATTTGCTGGTTGAGAACAATTCAATCTATGGCAAAGCCCGTGCCACAACTGTGTTCTCAGTGAATCACGAAACACAACTTCAAACAATTAAACAAGTTGTAGCAAAACGTCAGTGCAAGTTGCTCGTTGGGGGACGGCGCTCGGTCCCCCAACTTGCTAACTTTCTAAGCACCTGGTGACTGTTCTATAAACGTGGTATCACACAGGCCACCTGCTCTCGCTATTTCCCGAACGCTCAGGTTTGGCGACTCGCTTCGCGTCGTTTATAATCAGCTCTCAACGACTCGACTCCCTGTCATCACTCTTTCTCAAGAACCAAATCATGACTGACCAACCTGAACTCCACATCGACGAAGATTGGAAATCCAAAGTCAAGGCCGAAGATGCCGCCCTCGACCAAAAACTCGGCTCCAAAAAAGAGGCTTCTCCTACCCCTTCCCCTTCTGAGCCCCAATTCCCTCCCGCTGATTTCCAAGGGCTCCTCTTGATGCTCAGCACTCAGGTCATGATGGGACTGGGCATGCTCCCCCCTTCCGAAAACGCCAAACCTTCCATCAATCTTCCCATGGCCAAATATTTCATCGATCTCATCGCCGTCCTCAGCGATTCCACCAAAAACAACCTCTCCGCAGATGATCGACAAATCCTCGACCAGACCCTCTCACAACTTCGCATCGGCTATGTCGAAGTCAGCAAAAACAAGTCCTGAACGGCAGGTTTGATCAATGTTTTTGAACCCAGCAGATCACGCCTGTGTCGAAATCGTCCTCATGGGCACCGGCACCAGTCACGGCATCCCCATGCTCGGCTGTGACTGCCATGTCTGCCGTTCCCTCGACACTCACAACCACCGCGCTCGAACCTGCGTCCTTATCAACGCCCCCCAAGGCAACCTCATCATCGATACCCCGCCTGACCTCCGACAACTCCTCCTCAAATATCAGGTCTCTCGGGTCCATGCCGTCCTTTATTCTCACGCCCACGCCGACCATATCTACGGACTCGACGACCTCCGCCCCTTCGGCCACTGGATGAAGTCCGATATCCCTTTGTACTGCGAACCATCCGTTTCAGAAGTCCTCACCCAAGCTTTCGCCTACGCCTTCCAGCCACAAAATCCCGCCGCCCACCACGGCGCCACCCCACGCCTCAAACTCGAAACTCTCTCTCCCGGGCCCGTCGATATCCTTGGCATGCCCATCACCTGCCTGCGACTCCTTCACGGCAACCTCCCCACCCTCGGCTTTCGCATCGGCAACTTTGCCTTCTGCACCGATGTCAGCCACATTCCCGACGAAACACTGACCCAACTCACCGGCCTTGACGACCTCGTCATCGATGCCCTTCGCTACGAACCCCACCCCACCCACTTCAGCGTCGATCAGGCCCTTGAGATCATCGACCAACTCAAACCCAAACGCGCCTGGCTGACCCACATCTCCCACCACCTCGACTATCACCAAACCAACTCCCAACTCCCCCCCCACGTCCGCCTCGCCCACGACGGCCTCACCCTCCAGGCCTGCTGGCTTTAAGACCACGCCCACATCTCAACGCCTGGCCTCAAAAGCTCGTGTAACGATTCAACCTGTTTACAATCGCATCGTATAGAAATATTTTTTGCTGAAACGGGCAAGCGATCTGGATATTCCCGACGATTTTCTTGCGCACCTGCTCCGCCTTGCAGCAAAAAGGCAACTCTCTGAGCGTCCCCAAAATAAATATTATTTAGTTGACTTCAATATTGTTAAAAATTAATATTATTCAACTCTAGTTTCACATTCTTCAACCAGGAGGAGCACATTGGAACAGACACCCGATTGGGTCAAATTTCTCAACGAAGAAGACTGGGGCTTCATCAAACGTTTTCTACTGGCTTCAGGCTCACTCAAAGAAATGGCGAAACAATATGACATTTCCTACCCCACCGTGCGCCTCCGACTCGATAGATTGATCACAAAAATCACCGCCGTTGATGCATCCAAAAAGAGAGATGCATTCAGTCTCTATGTGGCTGCATTAGTAGCTGATGGAACTCTGGATCCAGCAACCGCCAGAAAATTGTTGTCGAAACACCAACTTGAACTCAAAAACGGAAACCACCCAAATGAGTGAATTCGATTTAATCTTTGCACAGGTCAAACCCTGGTTCGATATGAGGATCTCCTATCTACCGGGAACAATTTTTGGAACGACGGTCGGTCTATGGGGCGCTACCGTCGGTATCCTCTCATCAAAGCGTTGGGCATACCCGTTCCTGTTATCGACTGGCATCGTTGCCTGCGTGATCGCTCTTGGCATGCTCATACTTGGAACCATCGGTTTGCTAACCGGCCAACCCTACGCCATCTGGTATGCCCTGATTTTGCCAGGCGCGATCGGCACAATCCAAATGCCATTTTTTTTGTGGATGATCATCATTCGCCATCGATCCACAGAACTCTTGAAACTGGCCAGCGAAGATTTATAGCCTGCACACAAGTCTCCGTCCTCCACGACCTCAATTTCACCTGATCTCTCGTTCCATCATCTTTCTCGATAACTCCATCCCCTGATCCCAATCACCTTTCATTGCATAGTCGATAATCGCTTTCAAACGCTCATATTCAGCAGTCGAAATCTCCTTTTTCTCCGCCGCTTCATCTGTCATCACGCTCATCGTTTCGAGCATCCCCTCACGCTGCAAATTACAGATCGAATACAAAGATTTCGCCATCTCATAAGAGGCAGCCGACGCAGGTGCTCCCCGCCCGCAACCTGCCAGCACACATATCCAAACCACAATCACCAACTCGTTGCACGTCTTCATTAATAGTCTCCCATCACTTCACCTTCCGACATACTCGACAATCGCGCAAACACCAGCAAGTTGATGTTTTCGCTGACAAACCGCACACCACCATCGCCCAGCGCCACATGCCCCCCACCCCGATGCTCAGACATCATCTGCCCCACATGCAACGTCGGAAAGTTGATCGGATGAATAATCGGAAAGCCCGTGATATCCAACTCCCCTCCCGACGGGCCTGAATGACACAACACCAAAGTCGCCGCCGTATCCGGTGCATTCTCAGGTGTCGATAACCGCGGATGCACATACGCCCCGGGCACCACTCCCACCCAACTCTTGTCACTGATTTTCGACGTATGCTCACCCAGAAAAATTGTCGACGACAACCCATCAGTCACCTCGCTCAATCGTGTCCGTGAGTTCCGAAAAAACGGCCCATCCGCGACTCGGTCAGCATGTCCATCAACATCAATCGTCGTTGTCGACGACGTTTCAATATCCGTAAAAATCACTCCCCTCCCATCACCGTTTGGTCCGCTCCCTCCACAGTCCCCCCAGCAAGATTCCTGACCATGACTGGCCAGATAATGGCTCCGTCCCAACTCAAGACTCCGTCCCCCGATGACTAACGGACTCCCGGTTTTGTCCACCACCGTCACCGGCTCCGAGGGTCCCGACACCGACGGACACAAAAACACCGGATGCCTTGTCGTGATCAATGCCCCCTGAATAGGATCCCAGATTGGCGCATTCAGATTCAGGCCATCATACGTCGTCCCCAGTTCCAGATAGGGCAGCAACATCGTTGACCATCCCCACCCCGGAGCGGCATCCCATGTCACTGGATCAACGCGATAAGCAGCCGGCCCCCCACCATGATTCCAATACGCATAAAAACCCGCCGGCAACGCCGCATGCGTATCGTGATAATTATGCAGCGCCAGACCAAGCTGCTTTAAGTTGTTCTTGCACGTCGTCGCTCGTGCCGCCTCCCGTGCATACTGCACGGCTGGCAACAATAAAGACACAAGCATCGCTATAATCGCAATCACGACCAATAGCTCAATCAGCGTGAAGCCTCGATTTTTCCTCACTCGTCTCATCATCGGTCTTCCTCTCTCCTGTGGATGCCAGATTGCCAACATGTCAACGCCAACCTTTTTTGTAGCCTCGGCTACATTACTGTAGCCACGGCTACACTTCAAGCCCAATTCCTTAACTTCACGAAATATTCTCACCCCCTCGACACAACCACCTGACACGCGAGTTTCTCTACACGCCACGACCAACCCGTTTTCCGCACTCCCCATTCTCTGGTACAATGCCCAAGCATTCCACTCGTCTCATCCGACAGAAAGCCCAACCGCCTCATGTCTCATCACGATGCTGCCCTCAAAACCTATCTGCAACTTGCTGTCATCTCACAGCAAAAACAGCAACTCCCCGGTCGCGACCGCCTCCTCATTCTCGCCGCCCAGCATGCACTCCAAGCCGGATTGCAGGAGACCGCTGAGTCACTGTGGCAGATTTTCACAAGCTCTCAGCCCAGACACCTGATCGCCAACTATCCCACCTTCACCGACGCCTTCAAACAACCAGTCGTTCAACTCTTCCTCAAACAACTCACTCGCCTGTGCCCCCTCGAAAAAGCCGAGACACTCCTCACTCATCATGCCCTGCCGCTTTGGAATGAAGCCCTCGATTATCGCCAGCAAATTAGCGAACTGCTCACAATCCTTCGCGATTAACAACGCTCCCGCGCCTCACTCAACAACCGCATGCAACTGCAACTCTTCCAGTGAGACAAACTCCAGCGCAGAAATATGCGTCGCTTCCAGCACCACCTGCGGAGCCATTCCAGCCTCAAAAGCTTCCTTCCACCGCGCTGCACACAAACACCATTGATCCCCCTCCTTCAACCCCGGAAACCCATACCCCGGATGCGGCGTGATCAAATCATTTCCACGCGACCGCGAGAACTCCAAAAATGCGGTCGTCATCCGCGCACATACCACATGAATTCCATAATCATCAGCACCCGTCCGACAACAACCATCTCGAAAATATCCCGTCAGCGGATCATGACTGCAATCCTGCAATTCCGTCCCCAATACATTCTTCGCTCGACCACCCATTAACTTACCCCCTGAATTTTCGCCACTGAATTGCCCAAAGCCACGGCATAGGCTTCCAGCATCAGATTCTCCCGTCATTTATAGCCGCCTGGTCGACGAAAAATCAGTTGACTGTCAGACTTTTGAACCAAATTGCTCGAAATAATCTTCACTTTTCACCTCATCAGAATGCTTCGCTATCAAACCTCACCCCGCAGCAACATATCTCATCTTTATTGAGAAATCCAGCGATCCACCTCACTCACCCACCATGCCAACCAGCAACATTCCACATCTTTTCCACACTCAAATTTCTCCGAAACCACACCGGGACATAGGGTTATTTTTTTCTGCACATTTTCTCATCAAGCCTCCCCCTCCCTCCTACCGAAAACACAATATATAGTATTGACACCACGATCGATGTGGATATACTGGATTGAAGTGAGTTTGTGAAGAACACATAAACTTCTCATGAACTCGCCGTTTCTCCCTGTTTTTCGAGGACGATGTGGATGGATATCGCGTCGACGAGCAACCGCTGTCAACACTTGCTTGGGGTTCAGAAGGAGTCTGGAAACATTTTCAAAATGCAATTGACAGATGTCTATTGACCGCGGCAAAAAACGCCGATAACCTCAATGGACATCCGTACAATAACCTCTCTCGTTCTGTTGAGCCAGCCGTCCATGACGAAATACTGCCTCGACTCGCGCCTCTGCCTCCCACGATCTCTTGTTTCACAGCATCGCCGTCGATTTTTCCAACTCATTAACGGTTATGAACTCAACCGGTTCAGTCTTGTTATCTAACTTCACAACACTCACCCTATGCGACTTTTTGCCTTTCAGCTTCCGGGACGTTTCTTACGGTGATGGGGATCACATCTGCTTGCAGAACGTACGAAACTCCCAACCTGATTTCACGACATCAATCGTCAAGACATCCCTGTCTTTAACGACAACTGCCGTGAAATCAACCTGCCGACCTGATGACGGTCGTCAGTCAATGTCACGCTGATGTGACCTACAAGACAAGCGCATGCAACACCAGCATACGCCATCTTGAAACATCACTCAGCCATCTAATTTTTTGGGGATTCATCCGGTATGAAGCCGGGAAATCTTGGGGATCTTTGCAATAGGAGTAGCGACGAATGATTCGTGCACAATCGGAATGGATTGTCCGCAAACGTGATGGCCGTATTGTCCCATTTGATATCTCGTGTATCGAACGGGCCATGGAAAATGCGTTTCGCGCAGAACTGAACCTGGCTGAAAATCAACCTCTGCATGAAGAAGCTCTCGAAGAGATTCCTTCCATTGCCGCAGAAATCGCCCAGGAAATTCAACAGACCGCCAGCTCCACACAAGGAGCTGATGTCGAAAAAATCCAGGACATGGTCGAAATCCTGCTCATGCGACGAGGCCACTTCAAAGTCGCCCGCCGCTACATCGTCTATCGCGCCGAACACGCCAAACTCCGCGCCCTCAAAGGCGAACAGACCGTTCAGGAAGAACGTCCGCAAATCTATGTTCAACTCGACGACAAAACGCGCATCCCCTTCGACCAGGCACGCATCCGTCGACGCATTCAGGAAGCCTGCAAAGGCATTGAAGATGTCTGCTCCATCGACGAACTCCTCGACGATGTCCTCCGCTCCGTCTACGATGGCATCACCGTCAGCGAAATCTATCGCGGCATGATTCTCGCCGCTCGCTCCCGCATCGAACGCGATCCCGCCTTCGATACCGTCGCCTCCCGGCTGATGCTCAACGTCATCTACAAAGATGCCCTCGGCGAATCTCCCGAACGCAAAAAACTCTCAGGACTCTACCAGCACCAGTTCGAACACTACATCATCGACGGCATCAAGGCCGAACGTCTCACCGATCAACTCCGCGAATTCAACCTCACCGAAATCGCCGAAGCACTCGTTCCTGATCGAGACCACCTCTTCCAATACCTCGGACTGCAAACCATCTACGACCGCTATCTCCTCCACATCGACGGCCGACGCATCGAAACACCTCAGTATTTCTGGATGCGTGTCGCCATGGGCCTGGCCCTCAACGAAGGCGAACAAAAAGAACAACGAGCCATCGAATTCTATCATTTGCTCAGTCAGTTCCTGTTCACCTCCGCAACCCCCACCCTCTTCAACTCAGCAACTCTCAATCCACAATTGAGTTCCTGCTACCTCTCAACCGTCGAAGACGATCTTGAACACATCTTCAAAGTCGTCTCCGACAATGCCAAACTCTCCAAATGGGCCGGTGGACTGGGCAACGACTGGACTAACATCCGCGCCACCAATGCCCACATCCACGGCACCAACGGCAAAAGCCAGGGCGTCATCCCCTTCCTCAAAGTCGTCAACGACACCGCTGTCGCTGTCAACCAGGGTGGCAAACGCAAAGGCGCTGTCTGCTCCTACCTCGAAACCTGGCACCTCGATATCGAAGAGTTCCTCGATCTCCGCAAAAACACCGGCGACGATCGCAGACGTACCCACGATATGCACACCGCCAACTGGATTCCTGACCTCTTCATGAAACGGGTTCAATCCGGTCAAGAATGGACACTCTTCAGCCCCGATGAAGTCAGCGACCTCCACGACCTCACCGGCAAAGCCTTCGAAAAACGCTATGAAGAATATGAACGCCTCGCCGCCGAAGGGGAGAACAAACTCTCAAGCAAAATTCCTGCTGTCGAACTGTGGCGAAAAATGCTCACGCGACTGTTCGAAACAGGCAACCCCAGGATCACCTTC
>JBGSVC010000603.1:0-7248 GCA_041753175.1 Planctomycetaceae bacterium | reverse complement strand
ATCGTCGCCGTCGGTGATGACAATGCTTCAATCTTCGCGATTGACACCGTCTTGACCTTCTAATTCTGGTAATGATGATCTGATCGATACGAAATTGAAACCGTTGCTTCCTATCAGAAGCAACGGTTTTTTAATGCGCAGTTGGCAAATTCGAACCGTTCGTTGAACACCATGCCCTCCCAAAAAAAGAGTCATGTAATATTTCGGAGCTCAAAACCGGAAGTTTTGTTGATACCATCCATGGTGTCATGCAGCCCATTGTGAAAATCAACGGGCTGAAGAGAAAATCACTCTGCAAGAGGGGAAGAGTTCGTTACGATCGTCTCAAGAAGGTCGAAAGATGATGTGGCCCGACTTTGTATTTATCAACAGGTGAGTGAATCATGAACAACGAACGACTACTCGAGCGATTCTTGCGTTATGTGCGTGTGGATACAAAGGCTGACGAACTCAGCAAGTCGTCACCCAGTTCTCTGGGTCAAAGGACGCTTTCGGAGATGCTCTTTGAGGAATGTCGTCAGATGGGGTTGTCAAAAGTTGAGATATCGCCTGAGGGAGTGGTATTGGCTGAAATTCCAGCCACGGTTTCTTATGAGAGTCCGGTGATCGCCTGGTTTGCCCATGTCGATACATCACCTGAATACAGCGCGACGAATGTCGAGCCGATTGTCCATCGAAATTATCAGGGAGAGGATCTCACGTTACCAGGTGATCGGACAAAGGTCTTACGAGTCAGTGAGCATCCTGCACTCAAAGAGAACGTCGGGCATACTGTGATTACAACAGATGGAACGACGTTGTTGGGAGCTGATGATAAATCAGGAATTACGGCGATCATGACGGCGGCAGAATTTTTACTTTCACATCCCGAGATCGAGCATGGTCCGATTCAACTCTGTTTTACGCTCGATGAAGAAATTGGGCGTGGGACCGAGGCGCTGGATCTTTCGAAAATCCGAGCTGTTTGTGGTTATACGCTCGACAGTGAAGGAGTTGCAAGGATTGATGCAGAGACATTTTCTGCAGATCTGGCGATCGTGAAAGTCGAGGGTGTTAATACGCATCCTTCGATTGGCAAAGGGGTGATGGTCAATGCGATCAAGATTCTGGGAGAATACCTCACTCATCTGCCATCGGAACATTCTCCTGAGACAACAGAGGGACGCGAGGGGTTTTTGCATCCGTATCAGGTCAGCGGTGGCGTGGCTGAGGCAAGTTGTCGCATTATTCTGCGGGATTTTGAGACTTCGAAACTCTCTGAGTATGCCGAATTGCTGGAAACGTTGGCCCAACAGATGATGAGCAAATACGCCCGAGTCAAGGTGAGTGTCGAGATTCACAAGCAATATCGAAATATGCGAGAAGGGTTGAAAGGGGAGCCCCGAGCGATCTCGAAAGCCGTTGAGGCAGTACGGCGTGTGGGATTGTCCCCGCTCATGAATATTATTCGAGGGGGAACCGATGGAGCGTTATTGACCGAATTGGGACTGCCAACGCCGAATTTATCAAGTGGCCAGCATAATCCCCATTCGCCGCTGGAATGGACCTCAGTGGAAGAGATGGTGACGGCGGCTAAGATATTAGTAGAGTTGGCCAAGTTGTGGGGACAAGAGACGGCATAGCAATTGGTTGCCTTCTCCTCAATGAACTCGACTGATTTCCCCTCAATGAGATCAATCGAGAAAGCATTGTTTACCCTTAACGACTCATATAGACTTTCGCCCATGTGAAAACATCATCAGTGGGCAAGCACGCGTGTTATTCGTGTTGACCAATTTCATGATGAGGAGATTGAGCTTGAACCAGACGATGCTGCAATGTCAACGGTTGACGCATCGTTTTTCCAGTCTCGGGGCGCTGGTGTTGGAGGATGTGAGTCTTGACCTCACGAATGGCGAGTTCGTGTCGTTGCTAGGTCCGTCAGGGTGTGGGAAATCGACAATTCTCAAGATGATCGCTGGTTTAATCAGGCCCCACTCTGGCGAGATTAGAGACTCTCGCCCGGTGGGGCAGCAGAGAACAGGTTATGTGTTTCAGGAGCCGCGTCTGATTGCCTGGCGGACGGTGCAAGAGAATCTGGCGTTGCCTTTTGAGCTTTCCAGAGTGAAAGTCGATCACGATGAAATCTTCAGGACATTGGATCTTGTGGGACTCTCCAAAAGTGATGCTTTCAAACTTCCGCATATGCTTTCAGGTGGGATGAAGATGCGCGTTTCGTTGGCTCGGGCGCTTCTGATGCAGCCGACATTGTTGTTGTTTGATGAGCCTTTTGCCGCATTGGATGAGTTGTTGAGAGAGCAACTTAACGAAGACCTCAACGCATTATGGCGGGAGGGATTGTGGACAGGTTTGTTTGTGACACATACGATTTCCGAAGCCGTGTTTTTATCAGAACGGGTGTTGGTTATGTCGCCTCACCCGGGGCGTATCGTCGGTGAGTTTGCCATCGAAGGTCCGAAGGTGCGTGATCAGGAGTGGCGAAACAGCCTACGATTTCAACAACAGGTCATCGCGATCCGGGAGACAATGCGCAGCGGTCGGTCGGCTGATCAAGAAAAGCATGGTTTGTCACAGACAGGAAGTCCATGAAAGCAAATTTCATTGCTCCTCCAGTATTTTTGGTGGTGTTTTTAGTGACCTGGCAGTTACTAACAGCGGCATTGGGCGTGCCCGCATATTTATTGCCGGCGCCCAGTGATATTTTTACTTCGTTTGTCGAAGAGTCTGAAAAGGTCTTGAAGGCGATGTTGGTAACGGGGCTGGCTTCGATCCTGGGGCTGGCAATCAGCTTTTGTGTTTCGCAAGTGATCGCGATTGTGTTTACCCTCTCGCCACTTGTAAGAATTAGTTGTTATCCATACGCAATTTTGTTGCAGACCGTGCCAGTCGTAGCAATTGCCCCCATCCTGATTACGTGGTGTGGATATGGCTTCGGGAGCGTGGTGATTGTCGCCGCGGTGATTAGCCTCTTTCCCATGATTACTGCAACAACCAACGGATTGTTGTCGGTGGATGCCGAACTCGTGGAGTTGTTCACATTATATCGGGCAGATTGGAGACAAGTGCTGTTTCAGTTGAGGTATCCTCATGCGATGCGTTATTTGATCACAGGATTGAAGACATCCTGTGGACTGGCAGTTGTGGGGGCGATTGTAGGAGAATATTTTGTAGGCCATCATCAAGGACAAGAGGGGCTGGGGTATTACCTGTTTATCACCAGTCAGCAGATGAAAACGCCATTTTTGTTTGTCAATGTGCTGGCCTCGACGGTTCTAGGTGTCATGTTTTTTGCAGTGATCACCGTGCTTGCACAGACGATCTTGCTTCGCTATTACGATCCTACGAGTTTACGTGGACCGACTGGAAAAAGGGCATGAGAATGAAGTTCATTCGTATATTGGCCGGGGTGTGCTTTGTTTTGTTGATGAGTTGTCTGCTGTCAGGGTGTCCTTCGAAACCGGGAGATCTTACAACGACATCTGAAGGATTGACGAAAGTCACATTGGCGCTCAACTGGTTTCCTGAGATTGAGCATGGTGGATTTTACGCAGCGCAGCTCAATGGGCACTATCGAGACGCTGGTCTTGAAGTGGAGATTCTGCCAGGGGGACCAAACGCACCCGTGTCACAGAGAGTAGGAACACGACAGGTGACGTTTGGAGTTTCAAGTGCAGACCGGATGTTACAGGCACGGGATTCGGGGGCGGATCTGGTGGCCGTTCTGGCAGCGCTGCAGCATTCGCCGCGGTGCTTGCTCGTGCATCCAGAGTCGTTGGTGAAGTCGTTTGAGGATCTTCATGATGTTACATTGGCGGTGAATGAATCAGATCCATACACGCTATTTTTGAAATCGAAGCTGGCACTGAAAAATGTACGCATCGTGCCCTACACTGGTTCGATTGCGAATTTTTTGCTGGATTCGTCGATCGTGGTGCAAGGGTATACGTTCAGCGAACCCATTCTGGCAGAAGATCAGGGAGTCAAGCCGAGGCTGTTGACGGTTTCAGAACTCGGATACGATCCGTATAACTCGTTGTTGATCACGCATCGAGAATTGATTTCTACAAAGCCGGATTTAGTAGCGAAGATGCGAGCAGCGACCCGCCTGGGTTGGGAGGATTATTTGAACGATCCAGATGCCGTGCATGAACATCTTCAAACGCTTAATCCCGAGATGACTTTGGATGTGATGACACGAGGGTATGCAGTTCTAAAAGGATTGTGCCAGATGCCTGAAGAGTCCGTGGAGTTTGGCCGAATGAACGCCGAACGGTGGGAGACATTACATCATCAGCTCAAAGAACTGGGATTGTTACAGGAGGGTTATGATGTTAAATCGTCATGGCTGGCAGAGGAGTAGGTAATCGCTGTTTGAAGTAAGCGAGGTGTCTGATGAATGACCATCCACAGCAGAGTCGCGATGAACGACGACACATTCAGGTTTCACTAGAGCTTGAGCATTTAAAGCCTGGTCCAGCGAGATGGCAGTTCCAAGTCTATGAGGTGATCTTCGGAATAGATACTTGGGCGGGGAAGGCATTTGATATCGGGCTGTTGATGGCGATTTTATTGTCAATTATGGCGGTGATGCTCGATAGTGTGCCCGAAATTCAGCAGCGATACGGCGATGAGTTGCTGGTCGTGGAATGGACGTTGACGGTGTTGTTTACGCTTGAATATGTATTGAGACTGGCGTCGTTGCAAAGACCGCTGAAATATGGATTGAGTTTTTTAGGCTTGATTGATCTGCTGGCGATATTGCCATCGTACATCAATTTGTTGATCGATGGGACGAGATTTTTGTCGGTGATTCGGGCGATCCGGCTGTTGCGTGTGTTTCGCATTTTGAAACTCGTGCATTATCTCAAAGAAGTGACACACCTCTGGGCCGCAATTCAGGCGACGCGCCGGAAGATCATGGTGTTTTTACTGGTAATCTTGACGGTGGTGTTGATCATGGGCTCGACGATGTACTTGATTGAGGGACCAGAGCATGGGTTTACGAGCATTCCCCAGTCGGTGTATTGGGCAATTGTGACAATGACGACAGTCGGCTATGGAGATATTGCGCCACAGACGGTGTTGGGTAAGATGCTGGCATCGCTGGCCATGATATTAGGATATAGCATGATCATTGTTCCCACGGGCGTGTTTACCGTTGAGATCGTCAACAGTCAGAATGCAGAGAATCTGACGTCATCAATGCTCAATCAACTCGTATGCCCGAATTGCGAATTGGCATTGCATCAGGATGATGCCAATTATTGTCGGCATTGTGGAACGGCGCTCCAGAAGCGTCAAGCGGGCTGAATTACTGGCAGGCAGTATCGTCTTGAAGCGGTGTGTCAAGTTTTTTCAGCGCGAGAGCGGCGCGAATAATGTATTCCACTCCGCTGTAGACAGTGATTGCGATCGTGGCATAAATCAGCACGAATTGAAGCCAGTCCCAGAAGGCCTGTTGACTCAAAGAAGGGTGGCATGCGAGTAAACAGACAGGGACAGTGATCGACTGAACCACCATTTTAACTTTGCCGGAAAACTCTGCTTTAAAATCGATGCCGCGTTGTTCCAGGAAGCCACGAAGACTGGTGATAAACATTTCGCGGCTGATAAGAATCGTGTTAAACCACGCGAAGATTCCAGAGGCTGGCTCATTTTGGAGGAATAAAAACGAACCGCAGATTATGATTTTATCGACGAAAGGGTCGAGGATACGGCCGAGTACTGTTTTTTGATTCCAGCGCCTGGCCAGATAGCCGTCGAAAAAGTCAGTGGTGACGGCGATGACAAAGAGTACTGTTGTGGTGATCCAGAGCCCGCCCTGGTCGATGAGTGCGAAGATGAGAAACGACAGTATCAGACGAGAGAAAGTGATAACGTTGGGGATCGTCCAGATCGTCAGTTCGTGACACGGCTTTGGAGTGGGCGTGGTGTGAGCATCGGGGGAGAGAGTGGTCATGACTGATTTTGCTCTTCGAACTCGCTGGAGACTTCGCCAGCCAGATCGTATTCACTGGCGTCGGTGATTTCGACAGGGACAATGTCTCCCGGAGACAGGCCTTCGCCGGCTACGTACACATTTCCATCGATTTCAGGGGCGTCGGCAAAACTGCGACCGACCCAGATGCCATCTTCCTGTTGTTCATCAAGAATAATATCAAGCTCGAAACCGAGGAGAGATTCATGGAACTCTTTAGCGATACGCTGTTGGATTTCCATGAGTTCGTCACGTCGCTGTTCTTTGACTTCTTCGGGGAGGTGCTCGTCGAGTTTGACCGCAGGGGTGCCAGGTTCCACCGAATAGGTGAAGACACCCATGCGTTCGAAACGGGTTTCTTCGATGAAGTCCTTGAGTTCAAGAAACTGATCCTGTGTTTCGCCGGGAAAGCCCGTGATGAATGTCGTACGCAAGACAAGGTTGGGGATCGAAGCTCTGAGCTTGCCAATCAATTCGACGGTCCGTTCGCGATCGACACGTCTTTGCATCCGCTTGAGGACTTTGGAATTGATGTGCTGGAGTGGCATGTCGAGATACGGGAGAATCTTACTGGACTCGGCGATGGTGCCGATGAGTTGGTCGGTGAAGTTGACCGGATACAGGTACATAAGCCTGATCCAGTCGATGCCATCGACATGCTCAAGTTTGTTGAGAAGTTCAGAGAGCATGACCTGACCGTAGAGGTCCATGCCATAATAGGTTGTGTCCTGAGCAACGATGATCAGTTCGCGGACTCCGTCGGCGGCGAGTTCCTGAGCCTCTTCGATGACCATTTCGATGGGTTTGGTAACGTGTTTGCCACGCATTTTGGGGATGGCGCAAAACGTGCAAGTGCGGTCGCAGCCTTCAGAAATTTTCAGATAGGCGTAATGCTCGGGAGTCATACGCATGCGGGCGCGGTCGTCCATGGCTTTGATGGGAGCAGGACGAAAGAGTTGACGTTGTTCGCGTTGATTGCCGACAAGCCTGTCTGCAACACGGGTGATTTCGTCACGCCCGAAGACGCCGACAATGTGGTCGATGTCTGGCATTTCTTCGAGGAGTTGGCCACCAAGACGTTCGGCAAGACAGCCAGCAACAATGACGCCTTTGGTTTTTCCGACTGCTTTGAGGTCAAGCATTTCCTGTATGACAGATTTCGATTCCTGCCGACTGCTTTCAATAAAGCCACACGTGTTGACGATGACGAAATCGGAATTTTGAGGATCGGAGACCAGGGTGTATCCATCGAGGGCCAGGTTGCCAAGCAT